>JANQGO010000478.1 GCA_028277285.1 Alphaproteobacteria bacterium
AACAATCGGCGCGCGAGCGTCCTGCGGCGCATCGACCGCGGGCTCCTGTTTGGCGGGCGCCTCGGCCTTGGGCTCGGCTTTCGGTGCGGCCTTGGCTTCAGGTGCCGGCGCATCCTTGGCCTCGGGCTTCTCCGCCTCTGCCGCGGGCGCGCGACCGGGTTTGATGACCCGGCGTTTCTTGACCTCGACCGCGACCTGCTTGGAGCGGCCGCGTGGGAAGTTCTGGCGTACCTGGCCACCGTCGACAGTCGTCTTGAGGTCGAGCCGTCCGGGACGGTTCACGCTCAGCGTCTTGCCTTTGGCTTCTTTATCCGTCGTCTCAGCCATCTTTACCGCCGCTCTTTTTCATCTCTATCGGTCACGGCCACGTTGTCGCGAAATCCGCGCAGCCGTTCCACATCGCGTCGCAGGGCCGTCGCCAAGCCACCGGGTTTCAGCGCCACATGCACGGCCATGTCACGGCCGAGCGCCGCACCCAACTGCGCCGCATCAAAACAGG
This sequence comes from Alphaproteobacteria bacterium, assembly GCA_028277285.1. Lineage (GTDB taxonomy): Bacteria > Pseudomonadota > Alphaproteobacteria > SP197 > SP197 > JANQGO01. The sequence goes on from JANQGO010000478.1 coordinate 500, forward strand.
TTAACACGGCAACATCCGGTGCCGCGCGTTTCAGCCGGCGCAAACCGTCCGGCGCGCCGTCGGCCGCCTGCAGCAGGTATGCCGCCTCGCCGCTTGCCAGGAGCGCCTGGGCCTTGTCAAACCCGGCTGCCGCCTGGCCGGCGCGCTTGGCGAGACCCAGCAGCTCCAGACATCGCGTCTCCAAGAGCGCCTCGACCTGGTCGGCAAGCGCCGCGTCGGCCAGCGCACGGCCTTTGAAACCGCGCGCGAACAAACCCTTCGTCGCCGCGGTCACCACCGCGTCGCGCCGCGCCGCCACCCAGGCGCCACGGCCAGGCAGGCGTTCGGCGATGTCGGGCACCACCCGGCCATCGGGCGACAACGCGAAACGCACGAGCAAGGCCTTGTCGCCGGTCTCGCCGGTGACCAAGCATCGCCGCTCGGGCGCTGTCGTCTTCCTATCGATCGCCAGTTCGGCCAGTGTCAGACCTCCTCCTCGCTGGCTTCCGTTTCTTCGCCAGCGTCTTCCGCCGCTTCACCCTCGGTCTCCTCCTCATCGGGGAACCAATGGGCACGCGCGGCCATGATCATCGCGTTCGCCTCGTCCAGCGTCAGGTAGCTGTCGGGCAGGTAGTCCTCGATCAATTCATCGCCTGCCAGGTCGGCCAGGTCATCAAGCGTCTTGATGTCCTTTTCGCCGAGCTCGACCAGCATGACCGGCGTCAAACCCTCGATCGCGGCAAGCTCGTCACTGACGCCGAGTTCCTGGCGCTTGACCTCCATCTGGCGGTCGCGTTCCTCGACATAAGCGAGTGCGCGGCTCTGCAGCTCCTGGGCAATGCCCTCGTCGAGGCCCTCGATACCGGCCAATTCGTCGATCGGCACATAAGCGACGTCGTCGGCTGACGAGAATCCCTCGGTCACCAGCAGGCGAGCCAGAACGTCATCGACGTCCAGCGTCTCCATGAAGTGCTCGCTCCTGAGCCGCATCTCTTCGATGCGCCGTTCGCTCTCGTCGCTCTCGGTCAGGATGTCGATGTCCCAGCCGACCAGTTGCGAGGCCAGCCGCACGTTCTGACCGCGCCGGCCGATCGCCAGGCTCAACTGGTCGTCGGGCACGACGACTTCCATACGCCGGTCGTCCTCGTCCATGACGACCTTGGTGACCTCGGCAGGCGCCAACGCGTTGACGACGAAGGTCGCGGTGTCGGGCGACCACTGGATGATGTCGATCTTTTCGCCGCCCAGCTCGTTGACCACCGCCTGGACGCGGCTGCCGCGCATGCCGACGCAGGCGCCGACCGGGTCGATCGAACTGTCATGGGACAGGACGGCGATCTTCGCCCGGCTGCCGGGATCGCGCGCGACCGCCTTGATCTCGATGATGCCGTCATAGATTTCCGGCACCTCCTGGGAGAACAGCTTGGCCATGAACTGGGGATGGCTGCGCGAGATGAAGATCTGCGGGCCGCGCGGTTCCTGGCGCACGTCGTAGATATAGCCGCGCACCCGGTCGCCGCGGCGCAGGATCTCGCGCGGCAGGCTCTCGTCGCGGCGCAGCATGGCCTCGGCCTTGCCCAGATCGATGATCCAGTTGCCGTGCTCGGGCCGCTTGACCAGACCGTTGACGATCTCGCTGATGCGGTCCTTGTACTCTTCATACTGGCGCGCCCGCTCGGCCTCGCGCACCTTCTGCACGATGACCTGCTTGGCGGTCTGGGCGGCGATGCGCCCCAGATCGATGGGCGGCAGCTCCTCGATGATGTGGTCGCCGGCCTGGATTCCCGGCTGCGTCACCTGGGCATCGGCGACCGTGATCTGGGTGGTTTCGTTTTCGATCTCGTCGGTCACCTCGCGAAAGCGCTTGAGGCGCACCTCGCCGGTCTTGCGGTCGATCTCAGCGCGTATGTCGTGCTCGGCGCCGTACTTCGCGCGGCCGGCCTTGGAGATCGCCTGCTCCATGGCCTCGAGCACCTCTTCGCGCTCGATGCTCTTTTCGCGGGCGACGGCATCGGCCACCTGCAGCAGTTCGGTTCTGGACAGCGCGGTCGTATCCATCGCGTCTCTCTATCCCTGGTTAGCGTCCAATGGTCTCTCTTGCGCACGGCGCGCCGCAGCAAGCACTTCATCCGTGATCACGAGCTTGGCCTTGGCCAGGTCCCGGAACGGCAGCTCGATCTCGCCGTCGCCGAGGCCCAGGCGCACGCTCTCGCCCTCGACGCCGAGCAGCCGCCCGCGCCAGCGCCGGCGCCCCTCGACCGGCAGCAGGGTCTCCAG
>JANQGO010000484.1 GCA_028277285.1 Alphaproteobacteria bacterium
ATCGAGGCGGTCAGATAGACATGATGGCCGCGGATCTCATCCGCCAGCATGTCGCCGTCCATGGGCGGCAAGTGGCGGGCGTTCTTGAACGTGAAGCCGCGCGGCAGGTTGCCGATATAGGTGAAGTCCAGGTGGTCTTTCCATGTCGGCGTGCCGATCAGGCGATCGACTTCTTCATAGACGTCGAAACCCTTCATGCGGTTGCCGCCCCAATGATGGGTGACAAGCCGGAGCGGCCCACGATGGTCCCACAGCTCCGCGCCCCGGCTGTTGAAGACCGCGGTGTCGCCGCCGTTGAGCACCACCGATGACGGCGTTTCGCGCCGCCACACATCCAGGTCCTGAAGCCAGGAGGCGATGAAGATCGTGTGGTCGGCGGCATAGTTGGCGCGCTTGAGCCGCCGGTTCATGTCGCGCGTGCCCTTGCGCTCGTCGCATTCGTTGATGCGATGGAAGACGATCGCTTCCGGCCGGCGCGCCAGATAGCGCAGGATCTTGCCGGCGGCGAACGAAACATTCGCGCTTCGGGCGCGCGGATCGGTCAGCAGGATGGCGTCGATCGCCGGGTCCTTGAGATCGTAGACGACCCGGTCACCACGCGCCTCGAGCGCCGCGCCCAGCGCCTTGGCGAACCGGTTGCCGCCGCCCCAGGGGCCGTCCTGCACGTGATAGCCGATGGCGACGGTCAGGCCTGGCACGGCCGCTCCAAACCCGGCGCGCGCAGCACCAGCGCCTCGAGGCCGTCATCCATGCGCGCGAGCGGAAAGTGGTCGAGGGTCACCTGCCGCGCCGCCTTGCCTAATCGTTCACGCAAGCCGGCATCGCCGAGCAGACGGTTGACCGCCGCGGCCATGGCGCGCGGATCGCCCGGCGGCACCAGCAGGCAGTGTTCGCCGTCCTTATAGAGCCCCGGCGCCCACAGCCCCTTGATGTCGGAGAGCACCACCGGACGGCCGCACGCCATCGCCTGTAGACAGACGCTGTAGCCGGTCGGCTGGAACACGTCCTTCAGCGTCACGACGACGGCGGTCGCCTTGCGGTAGAGGCCGCGCAGGCCGACATCGTCGAGCGGACTTTCAAAGTAGTGGCCGCTGGTAACCTCGACGTCGCGGCCGGCCGGCACGTCGACCTTGAGCCGCGTGATGATGCGCACCGGCGCGTCGATGGGTGCCGCCGCAAGTGTCGCGAAGTCGCGGCTGGGGTCTGAACCAACCGACAAAACGTTCGGTTCAGGTGCCCCATCGCCGTCGCCGGGCGACCAGAAATCCGTATCGATGCCGAACGGGTAGATACTGGTTTTCTCACGTTCAAGGCCGTAGCGGCGCACCGCTTCGTCGCGGTCGGCGGGCCCGAAAAAACCGACATGATTGAGGCCGGCCAGCGCACGCCGGATGTAGCGGTCGCCGGTCATCTGACCAAGCGCCGGCAGCCGGTTCTGGATATCCGAGAGACCGTGAAACAGACCGGCCGCGAACGGGCGCTTCGACTGCCGGCCCAGGTAATCGCCGAGGGTCAGGCTGAAATGATCGGTGAAGCTGACGGCGGCTTTCGCCTCGCGCCAGTCATCGGTCATTTCCTTGAGCACGCGGTGGCGCCGGCTCAAGCCGGTCATCCGGCTGACCACGCGTTCGCGCAGGTGATCGGCCGAAGCGCCGGCACCCGCATAGGCACCGTCGGTCCGCTGCCAACGCGCGTCATAACCCCGCGCGATCAGGCCCAGAAACCCGTAGAAGAAGTCGCGGGGCACGCGGCCTTCGCCGGCGCCGATCAGGCGCTGATCGAAATCGCCCTTGGTAAAGAGTTGAATAGCCGCCGCGCCGCGCCCCAGGCGTCCGGCGGCGCCGTCCGGTACCAGGTTCATGAGAATGTCGATCGATACCAGCCGATCATGCGGTCGAGGCCGTCGTCGAGACCGACGGTCGGCGCGAAATCCGGTACCGCTTCGAAGAGCCGGGTGGGGTCGCTGCTCTTGACGAACCGGCCCTCGGGCTTGGAGCGGTCGCAGGTCAGCGCCGGATGCCGGTCGGCCAGGCGGCAGAGGGTTTCGACGAGTTCGCGCACGGACACGGTTTCTTCAAGGCCGATGTTGACCGGGCCATCCGTGTAGCCGAGCTCGACCAGGCGCCGCATGATGAGCGCGCAGTCGGCAGCGTGCAGATAGGTGCGGCGTTGTTCGCCCGATCCCCAGATGATGACGGGGTCGTTGCCGTCCATCACCTTCTTGACCAGCATCGGGATCGCCTGGCTGGACTCGCCGACCCAGGCGTAACGCTCGCCATAGATGTTGAACGGCCGGACGATGGTGACCGGCACACCGGCCTCTTCGGAAGCCAGCACCGCCTTTTGCTCCAGGAATCGTTTGGCCCAGCCATAACCCCGGTTGGCGGCCTCCGGTTCGCCGGAGAAAAGCGGCAATTCGGGCACCGTGTCCGGCCCGTCGTCGGGATAGACACAGGAGGACGACGTGACGAGGACATGCTGCGGCCGCAAGGTCACGACCGCGTCCAGCACGTTGTCCGTGATGCGCTCGTTGTGGCGCAGGATCTCGCCGTGCCGCCCCGCGCCGTGGCCGACGCCATAGGCGCGGCTTGCCAGATGAAAGACGAAGTCGGTACCGGCAAGCGCCGCGCGCGCCGAACCCATGACCTCCAGATCGACCTCGCGTACGTCGACCTTGCCGTCGAGGTGGGCGATGTTGGCGCGCGTACCCTTGGAGAAATCGTCGACAACCACGACGTCGGCACCGGCGTCGACCAATTGATCCGCCAGAAAGGAACCGATCAGGCCGGCGCCGCCGGTGATGGCGCAGGTGGTGGAGGCAAGATCAGGCATTGGACCCTGTCAGGCGGCGATCGGTGGGTTCCTGGATTCGCAAATTGACTCGACCAGCCGGACAAAGCGTTCGCCCCACGGTTCGTCGAAGGTTTCGACGATGAAGCGGGTCGCGTCCGCGAGGCGTTTGCGTACGACGACGTCGTCGCACTGCCGGATCAAAGCTGGCAGCGAGCCAATCATCTGTTTGCGGTCGCGCGCCACCAGGATTTCGGGGATGTCATAGATGGCATCAAAGTGTGTGCTGGGCAGCATGACTCGCAAGTGCGCGGCGTCTTCGGCTTCGTCGTCGGGTATGAAGCACATCACCGGCGTTCCCGCCATCGCCGCTTCAACGATGATCGTTGACATCGGCGACATCAGCGCGTCGACATGAGCGAGCAAGTCGCGGGTGTTCCTATAGTCAGGCAAAGACTTCTCAAAGTTACCTTTCTTCACCTGCCTCAGATAGTCGATCATGGAGTGCTCAATATGCACATGCCGCCAAGCTTGGTCGATGATGCGCGCGCCGTCTTTCCCGCCGTTGCCCCAGGGGTGCGGGCGGTAGATCACCGCTACGTCGTGCAGCTCCTCCCCGTCGATGGCGTCTTCGATCGCGCGCAAATGGCCAAACTCGTCGGTCTCCTTGCTCGAGCCTGCATAGAGCAGGATTCTCTTCGACGGATCGATACCGTGCAGGCGGCAAAACGCGGCGCGATCCAGGCGCGGTGGGTGCCGATAAACATCAAACTGCGCGGCGCCGAAGATGATGACATGGTCACGCGACATACCCATGTAACGCGCCGCGTGTTCGGCGGTCTGTTCTCCCCAAACAAGAAGCAGGTCCGGCGCGCCGACCATTGCCTGCTTTGTCGCCGGGTTGTCCCAGGAGTTCATGATCAAACAATTGGGGACGCCGCGCTTCCTGCAGGTTTCGATCAGGTCGTTGATAAAGATGCCATTAAGGACGCATGGATGGACAACTAGATCCGGCCGATGCTCGTCCATCAGATCTTCGAGACCCTGGTTCGGCCGTTCGGCCAAGCGGCTCATTTGCCAGCGTTGAAAGACCGGCCAGAACCCAGGCCATGCGCACGATCCATAGAGCAGACGACCCTTCCACGAGGTGTTCTGCCAGATCACCTGCCGGTTGACTTTGTACTGGCGGCCCGGCCTGCGCCTCAGGCGATCGGTTGTGTAGAGCTCACTCCAAATCTTGGCGCGATGCTGATCCGGTGGCAGAACCACAAATGGCGCACCGTGCAGATCCAGCAACTCTGGCCGCACGATTCCCATGCGGGGATGGGATGGGTCAAGAAAGACAAAGGTCACGTCGTGCGCTGCGATCAACGGCGCAAAGACCGCGCTCTCGATGAAGTGTCGGACGACGATATCGGCGTCGAGAAAGATGAGTACCTTTCTACGCTCCGGCATCAATCAACCAATCCCTTGTCACGATGCGCGCCTGAAGAAGGCATAGAGGTAATCGCCGCGCCCGCTAACCTGAAGCTCGCTTCGCCAGACATCATCCAGCGTCGCCATCGCCATCTCTGTAACCGCTGAATCGCCCGATGGCTTGCGATCGCGCAGCCAGTGAAACGTATTCGACAAACCGAAGCGGTGAACACAACAGATCTTGACAACGTCAAGACTGGCACGCCGCGCGCATTCGATGAGCGACGCGCTGTCGAAGTACCAACGGTGCACGGTTCTGTAGAAGAATGCCGGATAGTCATCCGGCAAGAGCTCCATCAAGATGTCGTCGCGATTCGGCGTGCTGATCACAACGATGCCGTCATCGCTGGCCAGGGCGGCCAAGCCGCGCAGGAAATCAACGGGGTCGTCGATGTGCTCGACAACGCTGAAGCTGGTTGTTAGGTCCACCCGCCCGCGCCAGGTTTCGGCCGCGTCGGCGGCGAAGTCGTAAGTGTGAAAGCCGCGCTCGCGCAGGGAATCGTGATACGCCACATAAGGCTCGACGGCGACGACATCGCCCGCCAGTCCCGACACGTGATCAAGAAAACTACCGCCGGCACATCCGATATCGGCAACCACCTTGTCGCGCAGTGGCGTCGGCCACAAGACATCGAGGTTGCGTAGTTGGAGCACATCGTGACTTGCCCGATATCCCGCAACATCCACCGGCTGGTTCAACAGTTCCCGGTAGTCCTTTCCTTGATAGAATGACTCGTCGCGCGCCGCACTTTCCTGCAGGCGTTGCACGCCACAACTGCCGCATTCTCCGACCGCAACTATGCCGGTCAGATTGCCGAACGCGCCATCGCGAACTGGCCCCTCATAGACTTTGGACCATGCATCGGCGCCGCAGATTTCGCAGCGGTCGAATCCCTTCATCAAAGCGCCTCCGGGACTTGCGGATCCACGTCAAGCGGATCGCCTTGCCGCCCCATGATGTACGCTACAAGGTCGACATCCCACATGGTATCGATGCTGACGAAGTCACCTTCAACAACAACAGCGCGCGTGCGCGCGCCCCAGATTTTGCCGCCTTCCAGAAGGCACGGGCGCGTCATGACATAGGCAATGCCGTTCCTGTGGTAGACGGGCTCAAGCTGCTGACGCGCAACAACGCCGGCGCCTGCCTGATCGTAGAACGCGAGCGCCTCATCCTCACCGAGAACCAGTTGTTTGTATGGGTGGCTCTTGGAATCGGTCATCGACAACGTCCAGGCGGCATCCCATTCACCGTCCGAAAACGCAGTCATGGTCTGCGTCACATGCTCAACCCGGCGCAATGGCGATGTCGGCTGCAGCATCACGACGATGTCGTAGTGCATTCCGTCGTCGGCTTCGGTTGCGCGAAGCGCGTGCGCCAAGACGTCGGCATCACCGATCCGATCGCCGGAGATCTCTGGCGGACGCGTGAACGGCGCATCAAGACCGCTTGACTGGGCCGCCGCCATAACTTCCGGATGATCCGTCGACACAACGGCGCGATCGAGCCAGGGCAGCTGCCGGCACAAATGGCCGACACGCGCGACGAGAGAGACACCGTTGATTTCGATTAGGTTCTTCAGCTTGATTCCCTTGCTGCCGCCTCGCGCCGGGCAGACGGCTAGCACGCGCTGACCCTGCCACGTCACGACAGAACAGCCCTAACGATGACCGTATCAGTCGCATCGACATCGCCCAGCGCGCGGCGATGGGCCCCGTCGCTCGCTTCGCCGATGCCGCGGAAACACTCGTTGCCGCCTGGCTTCCCCACAGTCGGCCATTGAAGGTGGTTCTCCAGCCCGTATCGCTGATAGGGGATGACATCGGTCACGCAGAATCCGGAGTGTTCAAGGCCCCGACTCAGCGACCCGCCGGCATAGACATAGGCGTGCTGACTCCGGAGATAGAAGGCCTGACAGGCCTTGCTCTCATAGCGCGCCTGCATGGACTTGATCGAATTCTTCGGGCCAAGCTTCTGCGAGCGGCTTTCGCAGGATGAGTAATCGATATCCGACTGTGAGCTGAGGAAGGCGAAGTCGTCACGCTCGTTGACAAAGACGCTGACGTTCGAGTCATCGTAAGTGTCCGTGCGCAAGAGACGGTAGGATTCACCATCAAGCGGTGGCGGAACAGGTGCCGTCGCGAAAGCGTCAGTGTTTGGCACCGTCGTCATGCAACGTCATCAATTCCCGAAAGCGGCAGCCGAGCTGCGAGGAAGCGGAGCGCCTCGTCGGCCGGGACGCCATGAAGGTCGCGAGCGTTAGAAGCGACCTGCAGAAAAACGCACCCGCAGGCTTGCGCGGCCGCACGATCGGACTCGCCATCGCCGATTACAGCCACTTCGACAGCCGCCAATGCGTGCTTCGCAAGAATGGCTTTCAAGTTGTCGGCTTTGTCTTGCGGCGCGCCGAAGACACCGTCAAGGGATCGCGCCATGTCTGTTTCCGCCGCGATGCGCCCAAGCGCCTCCCAGGGTGTTGCTGAGTTCAAGTATAGATAGACACCGAGAGCCTTGAGCCTATCCAAGAGAGCAGGAACATCGCTCTTGCGAAGCAGCGGCACGATCTCCGATTCACATATGCGGCCGTACTTATCGGCAAACTGCAACGGATCGCCTGCACTGGGGAAAGCCTCCGCAACGGCGTTGAACACCGCATGCCGGTCCATGGTCGGTCTTGTTGTCAGCAGTGACTCAACAAAGGGCGCCACACCATCCAGATGACCGACACAATCAAAGAAGGCCCGTTTCTTGATCTCGTTTGACGGCACGAGCGTACCGTCAAAGTCAAATACCAGGCAGCGGATCATGCGGTCCCCGCCACCTCCGGTGCGATCGCGTCGATCAGTTGGAAACGCCCCCAATGGTCGACAATCGTCTTACGTTCCGATCGTGCCATCGCGTTGATCGCGGGATCGCGATAGACGGAGTCGTTGTTGTAGTGCGTCGTCGAAATCTCCTCGAAGACACAGCCCGTATCGGTCCAGAACCGATGCCAGACACCAGGCAAAATGAGGAGCGTATCGCCAGGCTGCAGCAGACGATGGCGCCCGTCGAGCTCGCTGTGAAGCTCACCCCACATGATCTGAAACGTCTCCTCCTTACGCTTGTGATAGTGCGCCGGATGCTTCTGGCCGGGAAGCTGGATGAGGATTTTCTTACAGTACTCCCGATTGACGCAGTTGACGATGACGACACCGGTATCACGAAAGCTCTCCGGCCCATAGTGATGGGAGTATTCGACCTCGAACTCACTGCCAAGTTCGACCCGCGCCTTATGCAGCAGGCCTTTCACTTCATGCACCGCCTGCTTCAGGACCTGGACGCCTGCCGGTGGCGGCACGTCGATAGCATCAAGCGCCAGCGAGGCGTCGGCCGCGATGGCCTGGGTGGCCATGATCCCGTCGCGCCACTGGCCACTCTCCAGCCCGCCCGGCGCGAACGGGAAGGCAAAGTAGACGTCGTCGCGGGTGACCGCCTGACCCGCTTCGATAGGCTGACGCGCGAAGACACCGCGTGCCAAACCGGCGATGGCCGCGGCCTCATCACGGCTTGGCGGCTGTCTCTCCTCGCTGCCAAGCAGCGCACCGGCCTTCCGCCACGCACCGATCCAGCCATCGACCTGCTCGGGTGTCGAGGAATAGGCGTTGAGTTTGATCGTCTCGGTCGGCACGCCGACATGACGTTCGAACAGCCGAGCGCCCTTGGCCCTGGCAAGCCCGACCGGCACGACATCGGCAGGGTCTTCATGTGTCGACCAGCCGACCAGTCGGCCGCCATAGCGCTCGATCATCATGGCGATGTTGTTCAGATTACAAAGGTCGTCAGGCGTCGGATAGACGGAGACGCAATGCATAAGGGCAAAGTCGACACCGCGATGATCAAAGAAGCTGACCAAAGCGTCGATCTCGGCTTGAAGCAAGCCACCGGTGGAAGCGATGACGGGCCGCGCTGCTTTCGCAACGCTCTCAAGAAGCGGCCAGTCCCTGGCCGAACAACTCGCCACCTTGATTACGTCGAAACCCATGTCCTCGATTACGGCGACGGAGTTCTCGTCGAACGGCGTGCAGGCGGCGAGCAAACCCTGGGCGCGCACCTCGTCTAGAAGCGCCTGAAAATCCGCTCTCCCCAGACGTGTACTCAAGAACCGCGGCACATGCTTGTTGTCGCTGCTTTCGAGGTGGCTGACGTGGATGAAGCTGTCGAGGTCGCGGAACTGGAACTTAACCATGCCCCGCACGCCGTGACGCTTGATCACTGCCGCGTGCTCACGGATCACGCGGCGACCATGATCGACGTCGCCTTGATGGTTGTTGGCGAGATCCAGGATGAATAGGTCGTCAAAGTCAAAAGGCGTTTCGTGGCGAGGTGTCATAGCTGCGAACTCGTTTCGAGAGAGGGGTTTACACCAGGGCGTCCAGGCCGTAGCCGGCGGCGCGATCAACGCGCACAGTGCGGCGTTCAGCGTAGGATTTATGGGCGGCCGCGACCAACAGCATCGTATCCAGACCACGCTCCAATGATATGGGGCTGGAGTCCGCCGTGTTCGATGCCATGGCGTCGGCGATATGGCAGAGTTCTCGGATAAAGTCATCGGGCCGAGTCTTCTCGATGACCGTCGGCGCGCCGTCGTTGAGAACGAAGGCGTCGCGCCCTGGTTCATAGCCGCAGCGCCACTCAGCTGCGCCGTCCCCGCCCTGGGCACGAGCCCATTTGCGCGCCGGCTTGGTCACCACGTCCTGCACGACCCGGCCGCTGAAACCAGTTTCCGTTGTTAGATTCATCAGACAGAGTCGGTCGAAATCGGCACCACCATCGGCGACATAGTCCAGCGTTGCCGAGACGTCGGTCACACGCC
>JANQGO010000091.1 GCA_028277285.1 Alphaproteobacteria bacterium
CGGCCTGACCGTGCTGCAGATTCTCCTTCTGCTGGAGAACCAGGACATGCAGGCGGTCGAGCCGGGATCGACCCAAGCGGTGCACCTGATCAGCGAGGCAAGCCGGCTCGCCTATGCCGACCGCAACCTCTACATCGGCGACGACGACTTTGTCGCCGTGCCCATCGACGGCATGCTGGACAAGGATTACCTCGCCGGCCGGGCCACGCTGATCGACCCGGCCTTCTCCAAGGGCGAAGCCGAGGCCGGCTCGCCGCCCGGCGAGGATCATAGTCACCTGGCGCCCGACCCCGACAGCGCGCTCGGCTATTCCACCAGTCATGTCAGCATCGTCGACCGCGACGGCAATGCCGTTTCCATGACCACGAGCATCGAACAAGCCTTCGGCAGCCGCCTGATGGTCGGTGGGTTCATGCTCAACAACCAGCTCACCGATTTTTCGTTCGTGCCGGAGGTCGACGGCATGCCGGTCGCCAACCGTGTCGAACCCGGCAAACGGCCCCGCTCCTCCATGGCGCCAATGATCGTTCTGGATCAGGACGGCGGTCTCGTCATGGTCATCGGCTCACCCGGCGGTTCACGCATCATTGCTTATGTCGCCAAGACCATGATCGCGGGCCTCGACTGGGGGCTCGACATCCAGACGGCCATCGCACTGCCACACCACGTCAACCGCAACGGCAGGACGGAGCTCGAAGAGGATACGCCGCTGACGGCGCATGCGTCAGACCTCGAAGACATGGGCCACGAGATCGCCGAGAACACGCTTACGAGCGGGTTGCACGGCGTCCTTGTCGAGAACGGTACCTTGTATGGCGGCGCCGATCCACGCCGCGAAGGCACGGCACTCGGCCAGTAGTTAGTCTGGCGCCACGGCGGTCACCCACCAGACGCGGTGGTGAACCAAAAGCGGTTCGTCAGGAAAGTCCCGCGCCAGGAGCGTTGCGAGTTCGTGGTCGAAGACCTCGACCTCCTCAGGCGCCAGGCTTGCCGCGACCCCGGCGCTTGCCCTGATCCGGCCGCGCCACGCAGCGTGGCTGTAGGGCTGCATATGGTCGAAGGACGCGGTTTCGAGTTCGGTAAAGCCGGCATGAGCCAGATCGGCCAGCCACTCGCGGTTGATGCCGGTAAGGCCGCCGTAAGCCCAGGCCGGATTGTGTTTCTCGATCAGGCTTTCGGTCGCGGCGACAAGGTTGCCGGTCAGCGGAATCCAGTCGAAATGGGCAATGATGACGCGGCCGCCGGGACGCAGCAGGCGGCGCACTTCATCGGCCGCTGTCGGCCGGTCGAACCAGTGCCAGCATTGGCCGGCGGTCACCACGTCGAACGCACCGTCGTCGAGACCCGCCTCTTCCGCCGTGCCCTCGACCCACGTTATCTCGAGCCCGGTCTCGGCGGCCAAGCGCGCGGCCTCATCAAGCAATTGGCGTGAGGGATCGAGGCCGGTGACGCGGCAGCCGCGATGGGCGAAGCCACGCGCCAAGGAGCCGGTACCGGTGCCCAGATCGAGCAGGACGTGACCGGGTTGGACGAGGCCGCCGGCGATAACGCGATCGAAGAAACGGTCGGGGAAACCCGCGCGATGGGTTCCGTAGTCATCGGCCGTGCGTCCAAAATCGATGTCCATCCCTTGTCCCACCTGTTATGTCAGCGCCGCTAAGCATAGCAGACGAGAGATGAAGCCGTTGAACGCCGCCTACCCGCCGATCACGCTAAAGCCACGCATGGGTCGGCGCGCCCAAAACGGCCACCCCTGGGTCTATTCGAACGAGATCGTCATGGACCAGGACGCCAAGGCGCTTTTACCCGGCAGCCTGGTACGTGTCATGACCGATGGCGGCGAGGTCCTCGGCGTCGCCATGTTCAACCCGCACTCCTTGATCGCCGCACGGTTCTTAAGCCGCGACGCCAACGCAACGATCGATCGGGCTTTCCTCTCCGACCGCCTCCAATCGGCTTTGGCGATGCGCGAGGCGCTCTTTGCCGAGCCTTGTTATCGCCTGGTCCATGCGGAGGCCGACGGCCTGCCCGGCTTGATCGCCGACCGCCTGGGCGATGTCATCGTTCTGCAGCCCAACAGCGCCGGCATCGACCGCCTGGCCGACGACGTGGTGTCGGTTGTTCAGGAGCGCCTGTCACCCCGCGCCATCGTCGTTCGTGCCGATAGTCCCGTACGACAATTGGAAGGACTCGAGGAGCGGGTCGAGGTGATCGGCAATCTGCCCGCGGGTCCGGTCCGTTTCACCGAGAATGGCTGCCATTACCTCGCCGATCCCGTTGGCGGCCAGAAAACCGGCTGGTTTTTCGATCAGCGGGACAACCGCCGTTTCATGGCGGATCTCGCGAGGGATCAGAGCGTGCTCGACGTCTATGCCCATACCGGCGGCTTTGGTCTTGCCGCCGCCAGGGCAGGCGCCCGTGCGGTGACCATGGTCGACCGGGCCGAAGCCGTGTTGGACATGGCCAGGCGCGCCGCGGACGCAAACGATGTCGCGACGACCTGCAACTTCGACCAGGGCGATGCTTTCGGCGAACTGGAGGCGCGGCGCGACCGCGGCGAGCGTTTCGGTATCGTGATCTGCGATCCCCCGGCCTTCGTGCGCACCAAGAAAGACCTGAAGTCCGGCACAAGAGGTTATCGCAAGCTGACACGCCTGGCCGCGCGCCTCGTCGGCACGGACGGCTGGCTGGCCATTGCCAGCTGCTCCCACCACGTGTCGGGGGACGTCCTCCTGGAACAGATCAAGCTGGGTCTGCGCGATTCAGGCCGCGACGGGCGCGTCGTCAGGCGCTCTGGCGCAGGTCCTGATCATCCGATCCATCCCGCGCTTCCCGAGTCGACCTATCTGAAGTTCTTCTGCCTGCGTCTCGACTAGGCAGCGTCATCCGGAACGTGCTGCCGGTCGGTCCGGTGGTCAGAAGCACGAGGTCACCGCCATGGGCGCGCATGAGTTCGCGCGCGATGGCAAGGCCCAGACCTGTGCCGCCCGCACCACCGGAGAACGCCTCGAACAAACGGCTCTTGATGCGGTCGGGAATGCCCGGGCCGCTATCGGCGACATCGATGGTTGTCGTGGCTTCGCCCCGCGACGCGGAGATCGTCAGATCACCGCCATGACGCGCCATGGCATCGACCGCGTTGCGGGTGAGGTTCATGATGACGCGGAACAGTTGATCGCGGTCGGCCTGCACGACGACCGACGCGTCGACGTCGTTGTTGCAGGTTATCGCCTGCTCGGACGCGGTGCCGAGTGACGCAATGTCCTCGTCGACCAGCGGCGCCAGCTCGAAACGCCGAATGTCCAGGTCCGGTTCATCGGCGCGCGCAAATCTGAGCGTGTCCTGGCACAGCTTGACCGCACGGTCGATGGCGTCCAGCACCAAGGGCGCCTGACGGCGAACCTGCGGGTCCTCCGAACTGCCCAGCCGGTCGGACACAAGCGCCGCGGTCGCCAGGATGTTTCTGAGGTCGTGGCTGATCTTGCTGACCGCCGAACCGACCGCCGCGAGCCGCGCGCGCTGACGCAGCGCCGCGCGCAACCCGCGCTCCATTTCCGCCAGCTCGCGCTGGGCAATACCGATCTCGTCGTTTCGGTTGGAGACTTCGATACCGCGCGTCACATCCTCCGGCGCCTCGCGGAAGGCGATCAGATCCTCGGTCATGCGCTGGATCGGCCGCACCATCAGGCGCTGCAGCGCCAAAAAGACGAGACCGGCCGTGATGAAGGAAATCAAGATCGAGAGAACGAGGATACGGGTGCCAAACTCTAACACCGCCTGATGCAGGGCATCGGGATCGAGGGTGACCTGAACGGTCACGCCGTCGACGCGGGTCGGCGAGCCATAGACCCGTATCGGTCCATCCTCGGGCGCGGCCATCGCCACCAGCGCATCGGTGATCAATTGGAACACGCTGGCGCTATCCAGGTCGTAGCTGTTCACGGTCGACGGCGGCCGGCCCAGCATCAGATAGGACGCGTGCTCCATCTTAAGCGCGATCGAGTTCACCCCGACATAGTCCAGGAGCTCATAGGCAAGGTCTGTCGAGACGACGCCGTTTGGCGCGGCTTGAACGACCAGGCTTGCCTGATAGGCCGCATCCAGATGTTGCTGCAGATAGTTCAGCCGATAGCGCGAGACCGAGGGCACGAAGATCAGGACCTCGGCCAACATGACAAACGTCACCGTCAGCACGATCAACCGCGCCGACAGTCCACGCCATAATCCCGGCATCTCTATGTTGGACTTGGCCATGCGCCAGTGTACGCCATCACGGCCCATTGGGGCCATGTTTGGGAATCACCTCAGCCGAAGCGGCCCAGGAACCGCACGACGGCCTTCATGCGCGGGCCGAAGACGCTGGGCGTGTAGAAACTGCCCGCGGCTCGCTTGTTGATCTCGCCCATTGTCGGATAGGGCGCGATCATCTGCGCCATCGCGCCGATCTTGAGCCCGCTGCTTATCGCCAGAACCCAGGGATGAATGATCTCGCCGGCATGGGCGCCAACGATGGTGGCGCCCAGAACTTTGCCTTTCTTCGAAACGACGGCCTTGACCATGCCGGCCGTCTCACGCTCGGCAATGGCGCGATCGTTCTCGTGATAGGGAAAGGTCAGAACACGCAAGCTGTCGCCGTGCTCGCGGCGTGCCTCAGCCTCGTTCATGCCGACATGGGCCAGTTCGGGATCGGTATAGGTGACCCACGGAAGCGCTTTGTAGTTGACCTTCGCGGGCAGGCGCAGCAGCGCGTTCCGGATCACGATACCGGCGTGATAGTTGGCGACGTGGGTGAACTGATAGCCGCCCGCGCAATCACCGATGGCGTAGATCCTCTTGTTCGAGGTCCTCAGCCGCGGATCGACGGTGATGCCGGTTCGCTCATAGGCAACACCGGCCTTTTCGAGGTCCATGTCTTCGATGTTCGGCCTGCGCCCAGCCGCGACCAGCAGGTGGCTGCCGTCGATGTGCTCGACCGCGCCGTCGCGCTCGACAGTCACGCGCATCTGGCCATCGAGCATCGCGACCGACTGCACCTTGGCGCCTTCGACCAGGTTGACACCGTCGTCGGTCAGACGTTGGCGAACAATGTCGACGAAGTCGGCGTCGTCCTTGGGCAAGATCGAGAACATCTCGACGACGGTGACGTCGGCGCCCAAGTGCCGGTGCGCTTGCGCGAGCTCGCAACCGATCGGTCCGCCGCCGATCACAATCAAATGCTGCGGCCGTTCGCCGTTGTCGAACACCGTCTCGTTGGTCATGTAGGGGACGGTGTCGAGCCCGGGTATCGGCGGCACCATGGCGCGACTGCCGGTGGCGATGACGAAACGGCGCGCCTTCAGGCGTTGGCCGCCGGCCTCGACCTCGTCCGGCCCGACAAACCGTGCGTGGTCGCTGATGACGTGGACGCCGAAACCCTCGTAGCGCTCGACGGAGTCATTGGGCGCGATGGTCGCTATGACGTCTTTGATGTGGTCGCGTACTTTCGTAAAGGTGACATCCGGTTCACGACCGGCCACGCCGAACGCTTCGGGATCGCGCACGACATCGGCCGCATGACCGGCAGCCAACAGCGCCTTTGACGGCACGCAGCCGAAGTTCAGGCAGTCGCCGCCCATGCGGTCGCGCTCGATCAGCGCGACCTTCGCGCCCATGTGACTGGCACCGTAGGCGACGGACAAGCCGCCGGAACCGGCGCCGATCACGCAGATATCAAAGCGGTCACCGCTCATGCTGGACCGCCTTGATCAAAACGACCTGGGCCCCGTCGCCTATTCGACGATCAGGACATAGTCGGGCGTGGTGTTCAACGGGCACGAATAGACGTACTCGCCCTCTTCCAGCTCGATTTCGTAGTCCTGGGTCACGCCCTCATGCAGACCGCCACCGGATGTCGACGGCAGGAAAGGACGTTCGATCGCGCTTTCGGCTCTCAGATAAAAGCCCAGCATATAAGGCACGTCTTCGTTGGTGACGCGAAAAACGTACTTGCCCGGGCTGAGCCGCAGAGGCTCCGCCTCCGACAGGCGCTGTTCACCGGATTCACCGTTGATCGTTTCGCAATCGGCCTTTTCGGTCGGCATGAAGCCGCGGTCGATGTTGTTCTCCGACTCAACGAACTGACAGCCCGTCTGGGTCAGTTCGATGACCGTCGGCTGTTCCGCCGCGTTGGCCGTCAATCCAAATGCCAAACCGGCGCTTGCCAAGCAGGCGGTTACTCCAGTCGTCTTCCAATTCACAGCAAAACTCCTCCTTAACATGCCAGGATTGTGCGCTCGCCGCCCCCTTGGTTGGCGCACCGCGTCCCTACTGGGACGATGCGGCTCGCCGTTTTCTTAGCTTCTTCACAACAATCGGCACCAAGGCGAGGATACCAAGACCCGCCAGGGCTGCCAAAATCTCCGGTGTCAAAACGCTGTCGATCGAGAACGATTCACCGCGGTCGAAAACCGAGCCCAGCCCGGAACCGACGATGGTGAAGACCGCCGTGCCCGGGATGATGCCGATGAATGTCGTCGTGGCGAACACCCGCGTTCGCACACCCAGAAACGCCGGCGCCAGATTGACGACCCAGAACGGGAACACCGGCACCAGACGCAAGAACAGCATGTAGCTGACCTGATCTTCCTGGAACCCCTTCTCCATGCGGCGGATATAGGGGCCGACGCGTTCCTGCAGCGCCTCGCCGAACGCGGTGCGCGCAAGCAGGAAAAGCACGGTCGCGCCCAACGTCGCCGCCAGTACCGTCAGGAAGGTGCCGAGATAGCTGCCGAAAAGAAAACCTCCGGCAATCGTCACCAGCGACGCGACCGGCACCGAGGCAGCCGTCAAGAACGCATAGCCGACAACATAGATCAGGATGGCGATGACGAAGTAGTCGCGCACAAAGGCCAACAGGGTCTCGCGGTTTTCCTTCAGCGTGTCGAATGTGGCGTAGTCGTTCAGGCCGGTGGCGAAGAACGCGATCAGCACCGCGACCAGAAAGGCCAGGGGTAGAAGGCGCTTCCAAAGGGGGGACCGTTTGGTCGCCCCCACCGCCGTCTTCTCGCTCATACCGTCCACCAAGCACCCAAGCGTGACACGAACCTACCGCAGCGAGGATGCCGCGTGGTACTCATGTCTTTATGGCGGCACGCCGGGCGAAGTGAAAGGCCCTGTCAAGCGCTTGTGAACACTTGGGAACAGCCGAAAAGGGCCCAACCAGCGGCCCTCCGCACGGCGTTGACACGATAAGGCCCAACACCTATACAGCGCCGGCTGTTCGCGTAGGCGAACCACTCAACCCTAGAAGTATGTGGAGACTCAACGGTGAAGCGGACTTACCAGCCAAGCCGGCTTGTCCGGAAACGTCGTCACGGGTTCCGGTCGCGCATGAAAACGGTCGGTGGCCGTAAGGTGCTTTCTCGCCGTCGCGCCAGAGGGCGCAAGCGTCTCTCAGCCTGATTTTATGCCGCCCCGGCCTGCGCGTCTCAAGCGGCGGAGCGACTTTCTGCGTGTCGCGGCAGCCCGCAACAAAGCGGTAACACCGGGTTTGGTTCTACAGGCCACGAAACGCGATTCGGCCAAATCTGGCGACAGCGCCTGCCGGGTCGGCTTCACCGCAAGCCGCAAGGTCGGCAACGCGGTGGCACGAAACCGGGCGCGCCGGCGACTGAGGGCCCTGGCGACCGAGGTTCTGGTCCCCATGGCCGCACCCCATATGGACTATGTCATGATCGCCCGCCGGGCGATGCTGACCCGGCCCTTTGACGCCTTGCGCCACGATCTGACGACGGCGCTAGAGCGCGTCCATCGAACGTCGAGGGAAAGAGCGTGAAGCGACTGTCGTCATGGTTGATCATCGGACTGGTGCGGTTCTACCAGTACGGCATCTCACCCTTCACGCCGGTTTCCTGCCGTTATCTGCCGACCTGCTCTGAGTATGCCCTTGATGCCGTCCGGCTGCACGGGCCACTGCGCGGCGGCATCATGGCCTTTCGTCGAGTTTCCCGTTGTCACCCTTGGGGTGGCCATGGTTATGACCCGGTGCCCAAAGCACCGGTCAAGCGCTAGGACCCGCCGTCATGGATCAAAAGAACGTATGGATTGCCATGGCGATCATCCTGGTGATGTTCTTCGCCTACCAATTCCTCTACGAACTGCCGCGCATGGAGCGCGAGCAGGCGCTGCTGCAAGAACAGCAACAGCAGCAGGCCGAGGGGCAAACAGAGGAGCCGGACGCGATCTTGCCCGATGTCACCACGGCGACAACCGGCGACACCAGCGATGCGACCTTGCCGGCGGCGACCACGCCCGAACCGGACGCCATGGTGACGCGCGACGAGGCACTCGCCGAGAGCACGCGGATCACCATCGATACGCCAAGCCTCCACGGCTCTGTCGCTCTGACCGGCGCCCGGCTCGATGATCTGACGCTGGTCAAGTACCACGAGACCGTCGATCCCACGTCGCCCGAGGTAACGCTGTTCTCCCCGGTCGGCGGACCTGACGCCTATTGGGCGGAGTTCGGTTGGCTGGCCCAGGATCAAAGTGTCAAGGTCCCGACCAACGATACGGTCTGGCAGACCTCGGACAGGGAACTGACGCCGGGCTCGCCGCTCAACCTGACCTGGGACAACGGCGAAGGCCTGGTCTTCCAGCGAACCGTCTCGATCGACGAAAACTACATGTTCACGGTCACCCAGTCGGTGACCAACAACTCCGGCAGTCAGGTGACGCTGTTTCCCTATGGCCTGGTCAAGCGCTACGGCACGCCGGAGACACTCGGCTTCTATATTCTGCACGAAGGTCTGATCGGTGTTTTCGACGAGACCCTGACCGAAATCGACTATGACGACGTGGTCGACGAAGACGACGGCATGCTGAACTACACGTCGACCAGCGGCTGGATCGGCATTACCGACAAGTATTGGCTGGCAGCCCTTGTGCCGGATCAGACCCAGCCCTTCGACGGCCGCTTTGTCCACAATCTGAGGTCCGGCGACATCGACACGTATCAGGCGGACTTCCTGCGCGGCGGGATTGCGATTCCGGCCGGCGGAACCGCCGAAGTGACCGATCATCTGTTTGCCGGCGCCAAGGTGGTCACCCTGCTGGACGCCTATGCCGAAACCCTCAACATTCCGCTGTTTGACCGCGCCGTCGATTTCGGTTGGTTCTATTTCCTGACCAAACCGATCTTCTTCGTGCTGCTGTTCTTCAGGGACCTGCTGGGCAACTTTGGCCTCGCCATTCTGCTGCTGACCGTCGTCATCAAGCTGATCTTCTTCCCGCTGGCCAACAAGTCCTACAAGGCCATGAGCAAGATGCGCAAGCTGGCGCCGGAGATGAAGCGGCTGCGCGAACGCTACAAAGACGACAAGCAGAAGATGCAGCAGGAACTGATGGCCATGTACAAGAAGGAGAAGGTCAACCCGGCTTCCGGCTGTCTGCCGATCCTGATTCAGATCCCCGTCTTCTTCGCGCTCTACAAGGTCCTTTTCGTCACCATCGAGATGCGTCACGCGCCGTTCTACGGCTGGATCTCCGACCTCTCGGCGCCCGACCCGACATCGATCCTGAACTTGTTCGGCCTGCTGCCGTTCGCGCCGGATTACCTGCCGGCGCTGGTCTCGATCGGCGCCTGGCCGTTGCTGATGGCCGCTACCATGTACCTGCAAATGAAGATCAGCCCGCAGCCGCCCGACCCCATGCAGGCCAGGATCTTCATGCTGATGCCGATCTTCTTCATTTTCATCTTCAACACCTTCCCGGCCGGGTTGGTGATCTACTGGACATGGAACAACCTGCTGTCGATCGCCCAGCAATGGTTCATCATGAAACGCATGGGCGTTTCCTGAACCAGCGCTTGGGCCGCGACGGGCCATGAACGACACCAACGACGACACCGCCAGGCTTGAACGCGGCCGCCTCCTGTTCGAGCAGCCATGCGATTTCGAGGCCGCCGCGTCGGCGCCCGCCGAGCTGCCGCCGCCGGGCCTGCCGGAAATCGCCTTTGCCGGGCGTTCCAATGTCGGCAAGTCGTCGCTGATCAACGCCTTGACCCGGCGCAAGAACCTGGCCCGGACATCGCAGACACCGGGACGCACACGCCTGGTGATTTTTTTCGACCTCGGCGCCCAACTGCGCCTGGTTGATCTGCCCGGTTACGGCTACGCCCGCGCCGGCAAGACCGACATGGCGCGCTGGGCCGAAACCATCCGTTTCTATCTGGAGAACCGCCAGACGCTCAGGCGGGTGGCGCTCCTGGTCGACGCACGGCGCGGTCTGATGGCCAATGATGTCGAAGCCATGGACTTTCTGGATGCGGTCGCCGCGCCCTATCAGATCGTGCTGACGAAGGGCGACAAGGTCAAAGCCGCCGAACGGGACAAACGCCTGGCTGAGATCTCCGACGCCATCGCACGCCGGCCGGCGGCCGTCTCGTCGGTCATCACCACGAGCGCGGCCAAAGGGCTTGGCATCGCCGATCTGCGCGCCGAGCTCGCAGCGCTGGCCGACGCACCCGCCCTGACCTAAAGTACAGCACCATGAAAATACGCAAAGTAGACGACAAGAACATTGGTGAGACCAAGCAGTGGCTGCGTACGGCCAGCACGCTGATGGAGGCCCTGCCCTATCTGCGCGCGTTCTCCGGCCATACCTTTGTCATCAAGTATGGCGGCAACGCCATGGGCGATGACGAGCTGGCCAGCGACTTCGCCCGCGACGTCGTCTTGATCAAGCAGGTCGGCGTCAACCCGATCGTGGTCCATGGCGGCGGCCCGCAGATCGGCCAGATGCTGAAACGGGTGAATATTCAGTCCGAATTTGTCGACGGCCTGCGGGTGACTGATCAGGAGTCCGTCGATATCGTCGAGATGGTTCTGGCCGGCTCGATCAACAAGCATATCGTCACCTCGATCAACGAGGCCGGCGGCAAGGCGATCGGCCTTTCCGGCAAGGACGGCCGGTTGATCGAAGCGCGCAAGCTGCGCCGCACGAAGCGCGACCCCGATTCCAATATCGAGAAGATTCTCGACCTCGGTTACGTCGGCGAACCGCAGAAGGTGAATGCCGATGTCTTCAAGATCTTCGAAGGGTCCGACGCGATCCCGGTCATCGCGCCGATCGGCGTCGGCAGCAACGGCAAAACCTACAACATCAACGCCGACACGGCCGCCGGCGCCATCGCTGAGGCGGTGAACGCCTCCAAACTTTTGATGCTGACCGATATCGCCGGTGTCATGAACGGCGAAGGCGAGCTGATTTCGGAGATGACCCGCGAGGAGGCAAACCGCCTGTTCAAGACGAGCGCGATCACGGGCGGCATGATCCCCAAGCTGGAGACATGCCTGCATGCGATGGAAGGCGGTGTCGAGGCAGCGCACATTCTGGACGGGCGGGTGCCCCACGTCCTTTTGCTGGAGCTCTTCACTCAGGACGGCACGGGCACCAAAATCACGCTATGAGCAGCGCACCTGCCGAAGGCGGCTTCGGCCATGTCGACACCTGGGTCTTCGACCTGGACAACACGCTCTACCACGCGCGCCACGGCCTGTTCGATCAGGTCGACGTGCGCATCACCAACTATGTCGCGCGTATGCTGGCGATCCCCCATGACGAGGCGCGGCGCTTGCAGAAAGCGTACTTCCAGAGCCACGGCACGACCTTGAACGGTCTGGTCGCGCTGCACGACTGCGACCCCGAAGACTATCTGGCCTATGTCCACGACATCGACTACACGATCATCCCCGAGGACCCCACCCTCGACGCGGCACTGGATGGGCTTCCCGGACGCAAACTGATCTTCACCAACGGCGACGTGCCGCACGCCGAGCGGGTCACCGAACGCCTCGGCATCGCGCATCATTTCGAAGGCATCTTCGATATCGTGGCGTCCGACTACATCCCCAAGCCCGAACACGTGGTCTATGACAGCATGGTCAGCCGCCACGACATCGCGCCACGCTCGGCGGCGATGTTCGAGGATATCGCGCGCAATCTGGCACCTGCCAAGGCGCTCGGCATGACCACGGTGTGGGTGCGCGGCGAAAGCGCCTGGGCGAGCGACGGTCACCGCGATGGCCATATCGACCACGTCACAGACGACCTGACGCCGTGGCTGGTCGATCTTGCGGGCGCGCTCGCGCGCGGTTGACATCGCCCGCCGCTCAGGTATCTCGGGACCGCGGACCGCCCTTGCGATAGAGGAGACCGAAGCTTGTCTGACGACCTGATCAAGGCCATCGACGCTGCCTGGGAAGACCGGGCGAACGTCAATCCCGGAACCAAAGGCGACACCCGTGACGCCATCCAGGAAAGCCTCAAACTTCTTGATAACGGCCAGCGCCGCGTCGCCGAGCCGGGCGAGGACGGCTGGATCGTCAACGAGTGGCTGAAGAAGGCCGTCTTGCTGTCGTTCCGTCTGACCCCCAACAAGATCGTACCGGGCGCGCCCGGCTACAACGCCAGTTGGTGGGACAAGGTCGACAACAAGTTCGAGGACTGGGACGCCAATCGCTTCAACAATGCCGGTTTCCGCGCGGTGCCGCACGCCATCGTGCGGCACGCCGCCTATATCGCGCCCGACGTCGTCCTGATGCCGTGTTTCGTCAACATCGGCGCCTATGTGGACGTCGGAACCATGGTCGACACATGGGCGACGGTGGGTAGCTGCGCCCAGGTCGGCAAGCACTGCCACATCTCCGGCGGCGCAGGCCTCGGCGGCGTCCTGGAGCCCTTGCAGGCCGCCCCGGTGATCATCGAGGACAACTGCTTCATCGGCGCGCGTAGCGAGGTGGTCGAGGGCGTCATTGTCGAAACCGGCTCGGTGCTGTCGATGGGTGTTTTCATCGGCGCCTCGACCAAAATCGTCGACCGCACGTCCGGCGAGATCTTCATGGGCCGTGTGCCCGCCTATTCCGTCGTCGTGCCCGGCACGCTGCCGGCCAAGGAACAGGGCGCGCCGTCACTCTATTGCGCCGTCATCATCAAACGCGTCGATGAAAAGACCCGGGCGAAAACCTCGATCAACGAGCTCCTGCGCAGCTAGATGGCATCCATCGACGCCATAACCCTGGCGGCCGAGATGATCCGTCGGCCGAGCGTGACACCGGTCGATGCCGGCGCGTTGGATGTCTTGCAAGAAGCGCTCGAAGGCCTCGGCTTCACCTGTCACCGGCTAACGTTCGAGGAGCCGGGAACCGACCCGGTCGACAACCTTTACGCCCGGCGCGGCGACAGCGGCCGGAACTTCTGCTTCGCCGGTCACACCGACGTCGTGCCGCCCGGCGATACGGCCGATTGGTCCGTCGATCCATTTGACGCCGCGCTAAAAGATGGCAACCTGGTCGGACGCGGTGCCTGCGACATGAAAGGCGCGATCGCGTGTTTTGTCGCCGCCACCGACCGCTTCCTGGCAGAAGCCAACCATGATGTCAGCATCAGCCTTCTGATTACCGGCGACGAGGAAGGCCCGGCCGTCAACGGCACCCGCAAGGTGCTCGAGTGGCTGGCCGAGCGCGACGAACGCATCGATGCCTGCCTGGTCGGGGAACCGACCAACCCGACACGCCTCGGCGAGATGATCAAGGTCGGACGTCGCGGATCGCTCAACGCGCGCATCACGGTCAACGGGACACAGGGGCACGCGGCCTATCCCCACCTGACGGACAACCCGATCAACCGGCTGGTCGGCCTGCTCGATACGATCATCAAGACCGAACTCGACGGCGGCAGCGAACACTTTCAACCGTCGACGCTCGCCGTTACCACGGTCGATGTCGGCAACGCCGCGACCAACGTGATCCCTGCCAAGGCGTCGGCCGGCCTCAACATCCGCTTCAACGACTGCCACACCGGCGCGTCACTGTCAGCGTGGCTTGAAGGTCTGTGCCATGAAGCCGGCGGCGAGGTCGACCTCGACATTAGCGTCTCCGGCGAATCCTTTCTGCGCCAGCCCGACGAGTTCGCGGTGGTCATCGCCGATGCCGCCGAAGCGGTGCTGGGCGAGCGACCGGAATACAGCACGACCGGCGGCACGTCGGACGCGCGGTTCATCAAGGACTATTGTCCGGTCGCCGAGTTCGGCCTGGTCGGTCAGACCATGCACAAGGTCGACGAGCGGGTCGCCGTCGACGACCTCACGCGGCTCACCGACGTCTATCACGCCGTCTTGAAACGGTACTTCAACCCGTGATCCCGCATCGCGCCGAGATTTCCTCGTCGCTCCTCGGTGCCTGGCGCCTGTTCCGCATGGATGCCGATGCCATGCGCTGGTTCAATACCAGCATGGAGGGTTTCTGGCGCTCGTTCTTTGCCGCCGTCATCGCGCTACCGACATTCATCCTGGGCTTCGGCTATCACGTCGCCACGCTGGAAGCGCCGCCCAACCTTGTCGTGGTCGTCGTGGTCGGCGGCCTCGCTTACGTAGCGAGTTGGGTCGTCTTTCCGGTTGTCGCCGCCTTCATCGTCCGGCCGATGGGCTACGGCAGCACCTACGTCCCCTATATCGTCGCGCGCAACTGGGCCGGCGGTTTGGTCGCCCTCGTTTACTTCGGATTCGAAATCCTGGTGCGGATCGGTCTTCTGGGCGAAGGCATCAGCGGCTTCATCGAGTTTATCCTGTTTCTGGTGACGGTCTGGTACGGCTGGCTCGTCGCCCGTGTCGCGCTGGAAACGACAGTTTCGTTCGCCGCCGCCATGGTGATCATCGGAACCGTCATCGATATCTTTATCGCCTACCTGTTGTTCGCGGCTGTGTAACCGACAGACGCTAGATAAAGGCCGCCCGACGGTGCGATGACCCCGCAGGCGCTACGATCGCACGCCTCCAGCGCCGCTTTCAGATCTTCGCGAGTCCACTTGCCCTCGCCGACATGGCTCAGCGAGCCGACCATGCTGCGCACCTGCCGGTGCAGGAACGAGCGGGCGCGTGTCCGGACGTCGATCCGTTCGCCGTCTCGGCAGACCGCGATCGCATCCAGCGTCCTGACCGGCGATGCCGCCTGGCACTGGGCATCGCGAAAGGTCGTGAAATCGTGCCGGCCGACCAGGACCTGCGCCGCCTCATGCATGGCCTCGGCGTCGAGAACGCGTCCGACCTGCCAGGCGTGACCGCGATCAAGCGCCAGCGGCGCGCGGCGGCAGACGATGCGGTAGAGGTAACGCCGTTCGATCGCGGAGTACCGCGCGTCGAACGCGACGTCGACCTGTTCGACCTCCAGCACGGCAATCGGTTGGGGTCTCAAATGCTGGTTCAACGCGCCCTGCACCGTCTCCGCCGGCCAGTCCTTGGTCAGATCGACATGAGCGACCTGGCCGAGCGCGTGAACGCCGGCATCGGTCCGGCCGGCGGCGGTGAGTCTGACGTCCTCGCCGCAGAACGCCGCGACGGCTTCCTCCAAGGCGGCCTGGATCGACGGGCCGTTTTGCTGGCGCTGCCAACCGACATAGCCGGCGCCGTCGTATTCCAGGGTCAACTTGTATCGCGGCATCGCCTTAGCCG
>JANQGO010000125.1 GCA_028277285.1 Alphaproteobacteria bacterium
GCGCCGGCCGCCATGCCCCGGCGGGGGATGCAACCGACCAGCGCCTTCGTATAGGGATGCCGGGGCTGTTCGAAGATCGCCTGGACACCGCCGCGCTCGACGATGCGGCCGGCATACATGACCGCCACCCGGTCGCATGTCTGCGCCACCACGCTCATGTCGTGGGTGATCAGCATGAGGGCGAGGTCGCGTTCGCGCACCAGATCGACCAGCAGCAGGATGATCTGCGCCTGCACCGTTACATCGAGCGCCGTCGTCGGCTCATCGGCGATCAGCAGATCAGGATCGCCGGCCAGCGCCATGGCGATCACGATACGCTGCTTCATGCCGCCCGACAGTTGATGCGGATACTGGTCATAGATCGCTTCCGGCTTGGGGATCCTGAGCTGGCCCAGAAGCTCGATGCTGCGTGCCTTCGCCTCGGCCTTGCTCAGCCCCAGATGCAGCCTGGACACCTGGTCGATCTGGTGACCGATATGCTGGACCGGATCGAGCGATGTCATGGGGTTCTGTGTGATCAGGCCGATGCGCCCGCCGCGCAGCCCGCGATACGCTCTCTCGTTCAGCCGGGTCAGGTCGGTGCCGTCGAAGACGACATCGCCGCTTTCGACCCTGCCGCCGATCAGCGGCAGCAGCCCCATGACCGCCAGCGCGGTGAGCGACTTGCCCGATCCCGATTCGCCGACCACGCCCAGGATCTCGCCGCGGTCGAGCGCGAAGCTGACATCGTCAAGCGGCTCGACGGCGCCGATCGCAACACGCAGGTTGTCCAGGGCCAGCAGCATCGCGTCAGGCCTCGCGTGCCTTATTGCGCGTATCCAGAGCGCGGATCAGCGATTCGCCGTACAGGTTGATGGCGATCACCATCAGCGCGACCGCCAGACCCGGCAGGATGATGATCCACGGCGCGATGAACAGATAGGCGGTGCCGCTGTTCATCATCGCGCCCCAGCTTGGCGTCGGCGGCTGCGCGCCCAGACCGAAGAAACCGAGCGTCGCTTCCAGGATGATGGCGTCGCCTGTCGCCAGCATGCCGGCAACCAGCACCGGCGCCAGCGTGTTCGGCAACAGATGGCTGAACAGCACGTGGCGGTGACCGGCGCCCAGGCTGATCGTCGCCTCGATATACGTCTCGCCCTTCAGCGCCAGGACCTGGGTCCGGGTCAGCCGCGTGAACTGTGCGAGATAGGCGATCGTGATCGCGATCATGATGCTTTCCAGGCCGGGACCGATGATGGCGACCAGGATCAGGGCGACCAGGATTTCGGGGAACGACCAGCACAGGTCGACGACGGTGGTCACGGCTCGATCGAACCAGCCGCCGAAATAGGCGCTCGACGCGCCGAGCACCATGCCGAGGAACACCGACGCGGAGATCGACGTGAAGCTTACCAGCAGCGAGACGCGCGCGCCGTAGATGATGCGCGACAGGACGTCGCGGCCGAACTCGTCGGTGCCGAACCAGTGGTCCCATGACGGCGGCAGCTTCGCCATCGACAGGTTCTGGGTGTCGTAGTCATAGGGCGCGACCACCGGCGCGAACACCGCCGCGATAATGACCAGCAGGATGAACGAGCCCGACACCATGCCCTTGGGCGTGGCGAAGGCATTCAGGACCGCGTTGTCGCGATCCAGCCTCACCGCTGGTTTTCCCTGACCCTCGGGTCCATCGCGGCCTGAATCATATCGGCGATCAGGGTGCCGAGAACCACCGCCATCGACAGCATCAGCAGGCTGCCCTGAACCACCGGATAGTCGCGCTGGTTCAGCGCGCGGATCAGCAGGCTGCCCAGCCCCGGCCGGGCGAAGACGAACTCGATGGTGACCGCGCCGCCCAGGATCCAGCCGATGCGCAGTCCCAGGATGGTCACGACCGGCAGCAGGGCATGACGCAGCACGTGGCGTATCTGAATGGCGGCCTTCGACAAACCCTTGGCGTGCAACAGCAGGACAAAGTCCTTCTGCGCGATATCGATCATCGCCACCCGCGCCACCCGCCCGACCAGCGCCGTGCCGCCCAGACCGATGGTGACGACGGGCAGGATCAGCGCCTCCCAGCTGCGCGCGCCGGATACCGGCACCCAGCCGAGGATGACGGCGAACAGAAGGATCAGCAGCAGGCCGAGCCAGAAGCCCGGTACCGTCGAGCCCAGCAGGGTGAACGTCATGATGGCCTGATCGATCTTGGTGTCGCGCAGGGTCGCGGCGATCGCGCCGGTGATGACGCCGAACATCGTCGAAAACGCCAGCGCCAGCAGACCCAACGTCAGGCTATAGGGCAGGTTCTGCGCGATCAGATCGGCGACCGGGCGGCGCATGACAATGGCGTCGCCCATGTCGCCGCGCAGCAGATTGGTGATCCAGATGAAGTATTGTTCGGAAAGCGGCCGGTCCAGGCCGAACTTGGCGACCAGTTGGGCGCGTTGCTCCGGCGTCGAACCGACCTTCATCATGTTGTCGATCGGATCGCCGGGAACCATGTGGATGATGAGAAAGATGATCAGCGACACGGCGAAGAAGACCGGGATCAGCATGAGCAGGCGTTTCGCCAAATGACTCAGCATCCCGGTCTTCCCACCGTCTCGTGTTAACGCAGCAGCCGGTCAGTCGACCAGCTCGGTATCCATGATCGACTGCGACACATAGGCCGGACCGCGGATCGTCTCCGGCAGCGACAGCCTGGCATTGTTATAGGCAAGACTCTGCACCGGCTGATAGATCGGCGCAAAGACGAACTGCGACAGCAGGTATTCGTGCAGCTCCGTGAAGTTCGCGATGCGCTCTTCCGGCGTGCGTGATCCCTGCATGGCCTTGGCGTTCAGCTCCTCGGACTTCGGATCGTTCCACATCGAGATGTTGGGATAGCCCAGCCGCTGGCCGCTGAAGAACCAGTCCAGGATATCGGCATTGTCCCAGACATAGCTGCGAACCGCGATCTGATGATCGTTCCGCTTGTACTGGTCGCGGATCGTGCTGGAGTCGAAGACCTCGATCTCGGCCTTCATGCCGATCGCCATGAGCTGGGCCTGAACGGCTTCGCTGACGCGCTTGAACTCCGTCTCGCTTTGCGTCCACAGGCTGATGACCAGCGGCTCGCCGTCCTTTTCGCGGACGCCGTCGGCGCCCATCGTCCATCCGGCCTCGTCAAGCAGCGCATTCGCGCGTTCGGGATCGTAGCTGATGTTGTAGTCGGGATTGACGTTGGCTTCCGGCAGCGAACTGATCAGGAAGTTGTGGGCTTCCAGCCCGACGCCGTTATAGATGCTCTGCAGGATTTCGGCCTGATTGACCGCCAGCGCGGTCGCCTCGCGCACCCGGATATCGGTGAACGGATCCGACGTCACGTTGATCGGGATGTACATCACCTCGACGCCCGGCATGCTGATAAGCGTCGTATCGGCCTGGCCCTCCAGCTCGCCCAGGAAGTCGGTCGGCACGCTGAGCAGCATGTCGACACCGCCGGTCTTCAGTTCCAGGAAGGCCGTCGACTGCTCGGCGATTTCGCGCAGCACGATGCGTTCCATCTTGGCCGGTCCCTTGTTGTCCGACAGCGCGCTGCCCCAGGTGTAGTCGTCGTTGCGCAGCAGCACCGTCTCCTGGCCGATGTCGAAGCTCTCGAGCATGTAGGGGCCGGTACCGACGGCTTCGACCACACCGAAGTCCTCGCCCAGGGCCTCGTAGGCGCCGGGTTCGGGAATCCCCATGAACACGGTCGACAGGTTGTAGAGCAGGTTCGGCTCGGGCCGCACCATGTTGAACTGCACCGTGTACTCGTCCACCGCCTCGACGCTCTCGATCGCCTCGACCATGAACGCGTTCTCGGACCCCTCGTAGAACGGGATCCAGCGCACGATGGTCTCGGCATTGAACGGCTCGCCGTTATGGAACGACACGTCTTCGCGCAGCTTGAACGTCCAGGTCATGCCGTCGGGGCTGCTTTCCCAGGATTCGGCGAGATGGGGGTGAATGGACTGGTCGGCGTCGCGGACGACCAGGGTGTCGTAGATCAGCTCGGCGCCGAAATTGAGCAGAATGGCCCTGATCGGATCATAGGTCGGCGCGCCGACCTCGCCGCTGCTCATGACAAAGATCGCCTCGCCGTCATCGGCGGATGCCGTGTTGGCGAGACCGAAAACAAGCGCCAAGGCGCATCCGAGCCAGGTCAGGCGGCGCGGTATCGTTCTCATGTTTTCCTCCCCTGCGTGATGAAGGTTTGTGCCGGGCCCGCCGCCCTTGCAGGGCGTGTTGTGCAAACGGGCCACGAACGCTTGACGCGAACACAATGCCCGACTGCAAAAATGACAAACATCACGACATGAGAATGTACACCTACAGTTGTTCTTATGTGGCGCGGATTGGCCGCACGGCGTTCGCTACGGTCCGCGGCGCAAGCGCCGCAGGCCCCAGGGCGCCCATGGCCGTCGGTTCAGGATGCCTGCCGAACTGTCTTCCGGGACGCCGCCGCGCTTTTGCGCCGTCCGCCTTGCCGGCGGGCGACGTCGCGCAACTGATCGAGAAAGTAGGACGCGGCCAGAAAGTCGAGACCTTTGCTGGTGACCATCGAGAACGTTGAATCGTAGCTCAGCCGGCTTTCTCCCAAGGGCCACATCTCACCACGGTCGACCCACGGCATCGCGAAATGGTGCGGCAGATAGCCGATGTAGCCGCCGGTCAGAATCAAAAGGGCCAGCGCTTCCATGTTGGAGGCGAAGGCCCGTCTTCTGAACGCCGCCGAACCCGACAACGTGCCGGCGTCCATGTAGGTGCGGGCCGCATAGGGGTGAAGCGCCAAATCCTTCGGCGTCAGATCGCTATCCTCGACGCCGAACAAAGGGTGGCCGGCACCGCAATAGAGCGTCTGCTTTTCGCTGTAGAGCGGTTCAAGCACAAGCGAGCCGGCAACGTGATGAAACGGTCCAATGGCAAGATGAAACCGCTCTTCGATGACGCCCTGCTCCAGTTCGGCCGGCGGCGCGATGTCGATGTGCAGACGGACGTTCGGCTCGTCACGGTCCATGATCTTGATCGCGTCGCGTAGCGGCGAGGCGACGTTGGTCGCCGTGGCGTCGTCGAGTGCGACATAGAGGTCGCCGGACAGTTCGCCTTTGTAGGAATCGACCTCCTGGCGAAAATCTTCGGCGGCGCGAAACAGCTTTTGCAGCGCGTCGTAGACGACCTGACCGCCATTGGTCAGCCGGAAGCCCGAGCGGCCGCGTTCGCACAGGCGCATGCCGAATCGATCTTCAAGTTGCTTCATCTGCGCGCTGATCGCCGGCTGGCTCATGTTCAGCTCGTATTGCGCGGCCGAGAAACCGCCGTTGCGAACGATCGCGTGAAAGACGCGAAGCAGTCTGAGGTCAATATCCGACAACGATGGCAAGGGCGGAAACGCCCGTGGCGTCCCCCCGTTTCTAACCGACATGACGATCTCCGGGCCGGTGAGTTTCGAACCTGACCGCATCATATCGGACGACCGCCGGGTGATTCGATCAAACTCGCCAGTCGACCGGACCGGCCGCGGCCGCGGCGTTGGGCTCCATGGCAAAAAAAACCGACGGGAAAATGTCACCGGCGGCGAAAAACGCTTGGTTTCGCCCGTGCGGATCGTGAAGGATGCGCCCGAACGAATCGCCAAGGTCAAAGGGGAAGACGCCATGGCCGTTCCGGCAGAGCTCAAGGCCGTTTTCGCGGCCGATACCTCCGACGACGCCAAGATGGACGCGCTGATGAAGGTCCTGTGCGACGTGCTGTACTGTGACCGCTGCCTGCTTTTCCTGCGCGATCCCGACAGCCGGAAGTCGCGCTGTACCCACGGTTACCAGACCGACCCGTCCTACGCGCTCGACCGGCCTGACGAGGGCTGGGCGGTGGAGCCGGAAAGCCTGGTGAGCGACGACCCGATGTTCGCCGAGGCGATGCACAATCCCGAGGCGCTCTATATCGACAACATCGAGACCGCCTCTCCCGACCTCGTCAACGCAGCCTATGAACGCGAACATTTCAAACACCAGGCTCTGGTCCACGCACCGCTGCAGCATGACGGCAAGCTCTACGGCATTCTGGAACCCTGCACGATCGAAGCGCCACGCCAGTGGACCGAGGCCGACCGGGAGGCGATCGCCTGGACCATGAAACAGCTAACCCCCATCGCCGTGGCTTATGTCGCGGCGAACTGTCACTAATCCTTCTGCGATCCCCAAGCCATTTGAAAGCCGGGGATCGCGCCAACACGTGAGGACCAAACGACCATGAATACCGACGTCATCATCACATGCGCCGTGACCGGCGCCGGCGACACCACCGGCAAGAGCGACAAGGTGCCGGTGACGCCCGAGCAGATCGCCGACGCCGCCATCGAGGCGGCCAAGGCGGGCGCGGCCGTCGCCCACATGCATGTGCGCGATCCCGAGACCGGCAAGGGTGCCCGCGATGTCGAGCTGTTCCGCGAGGTCGTCGACCGGGTCAAGGCCAGCGACACCGATGTCGTCATCAACCTGACGGCCGGCATGGGCGGCGACTTCGTGCCCGACGAGAACGACCCGACGATCGCCGCGCCGGGCAGCGACCTGATCGGCCCGAAGGAGCGGCTCGCCCATGTCGAGGCGCTGCGCCCGGAAATCTGCAGCCTGGACTGCGGCACCATGAACTTCGGCAACGGCAACGAAACCTATATCAACACCGCCGCGTTCATTCGCCAGATGGCGGCCGACATCAAGGAGCTGGGCGTCAAGCCGGAGCTGGAGGTCTTCGACCTCGGCCAGGTGCGCCTGGCGAGCCAGATGGTGACCGAAGGCCTGATCGCCGATCCGCCGCTGTTTCAGGTCTGCCTCGGCATTCCCTGGGGCGCGGGCGCCGACACGCGCTCCATGACCGCCATGGTCGACGGCCTGCCCGAAGGCCCCAACTGGGCGGGTTTCGGCATCAGCCGCATGCAGATGCCCATGGTCGCGCAGGCCATGCTCCTGGGCGGCAACGTGCGTGTCGGGCTGGAGGACACCATCTATCTCGACCGCGGCGTCCTGGCGTCAAACGGCGACCTGGTCGCCCGCGCCGTCGAGAT
>JANQGO010000204.1 GCA_028277285.1 Alphaproteobacteria bacterium
GCATGGCCGGTTACTGCGGTCAGGCGCTGGGTCCGGCGACCCTGGTCGTTGTCGGCAGCGAGGGTTTCGCGCCGTTCGGCGTCGCCGCCCTCTTGACCGCGATCGGCTGTTTCCTGGTCAGCGCCGGCGGTAACGTGCGCCCCGATCTGGGCGAGCCCGGCAAGACGCCGCTGGCCCGCTGTCTGTTCGCGGCCCCGCTGCCCATGCTCGCCGTGTTCGCCCAGGCCGGCGCCTTTCAGGCCTATTTCAGTTTCTTTCCGGCGTTCGGCGAGAGCCACGACTTGCCGCTTGAGACGGCGTTCACGCTGCTGACCGCGACCAGCCTCGGCGGCCTCCTGCTCAACTATCTCATGGGCTGGCTCGCCGACCGGGTCAACCGGACGGCGCTGGCCGTCACGTGGCTGACGCTGTCGTCGGCCGGCATTGTGTTGCTGCCGTTCGTCGTGCCCGCCGGGCTCGGCGCGCTGCCGTTCTTCGTCGCCCTGGGCGGTATCATGTCGGGGACCTACAGCCTCGCCATCGTCCTGGTCGGCGCGCGGTTCCGCGCCGCCGAGCTGGCCGCCGCCACGACGGTCTTCACCATGATGTACAACGCCGGCGCGCTGGCCGGCCCCGCCGCCGCCGGACTCGCCATCGACGTCGTCGGCCCGATCGGGCTGATTGGCGTAATGAGCGGCCTGCTCGGCCTCTGCGTCCCCGTGGGCCTGATCGTGCTGATGCGCCGGAACAAACCTTGAGGGTGGCTAGACGTTCAGCAGCAGGTGTTCGCGTTCCCAGGGGCTGATGACGTCCTGGTACTGGTTGAACTCCGTGTGTTTGACCGAGATCAGGAGGTCGACGAAATCCGAGCCCAGGACCTCGCGCAAGGGTTTGCAGCGGCCGAGGCGCGTCAGCGCGTCGGGCAAGTGGCTCGGCAGGCCCTGGCCCTTGGCGCGGTAGGCGTCGCCGGTCTGCGGCTTGCCGGGCTCCAACTTTTCGATCATGCCCAGATAGCCGCACGCGAGCGTGCCGGCGATGGCGAGATAGGGATTGACGTCGACGCCGGCGACCCGGTTCTCGACTCGGCGCCCGGCCCGGTCTGATTCCGGCACGCGCAGGCCGACCGTGCGGTTCTCATAACCCCAGTGGGTGTTGATCGGCGCATCGGAGTCGGCGCGCAGGCGCCGGTAGCTGTTCACGTTGGGCGCGAAGAGCGGCATGGCGGCGGCCAGATAATGCTGCAGGCCGGCGATATGGGCGTGGAACAGCTTGGTGTCGCGGCCTTTGGTATCGGCGAACACGTTGCGCCCGGTCTTGGTGTCGACGACGGACTGATGCACATGCATGGCCGAGCCCGCCTCGCCCTCGATCGGTTTGGCCATGAAGGTCGCGTAGACCTTGTGGCGCAGCGCCGCCTCGCGGGTCGCGCGCTTGAAGACCAGCACCTGGTCGGCCAGCGCCATCGGATCGCCGTGGTGGAAGTTGATCTCAAGCTGCGCCGGGCCGCTCTCGTGGATCAGCGTGTCGACGCCGACGCCGGCGGCCTCGCAGAAGCTGTAGAGGTCGTCCATCACGTGGTCGAACTCGTTGACCGCGTCGATGCCATAGGCCTGACTGCCCGCCTCCTGTCGACCCGAACGTCCTTCCGGCGGTTCCAGTGGATAGTCGGGGTCGGTGTTGGTGGCGACCAGATAGAACTCCAACTCCGGCGCGATGACGGGCTTCCAGTTTCGCTCGGCGTAGAGGTCGAGCACGCGGGCCAGCACCTGACGCGGCGCGACGCCGACCGGCTTGCCGTCGCGGGTCACGCAATCACAAATAACCTGCGCTGTCGGTTCCTCGTACCAGGGCACCAGCCGCAAGGTGGAGATGTCGGGGTTCAGGATCATGTCGGGCGAGGTCGGGTCGCCCGGGAACGGCTCAGGATATTCGCCGGTCACCGTCTGATAGAAGATGTCCTGGGGCAGACGCAACGACGCGCTCTTCAACGACGCCAGGAACCGTTCGCGCGGCAGGATCTTGCCGCGCGCGATGCCGGTCAGATCCGGCACCATGCATTCGACGTCGTCGATCCGGTGGGTCTTAAGCCACTTGGCCGCGTCGGCTGTCATCGGAAGCTTCCCTCTTGGCGTCCGCATAGGCACGGCACGCATCGCCAAACGCGGTAAACAGCGCGCGGTCCGGTGGCCGTTCGTCGAAACGCCATTCCGGGTGCCACTGCACGCCCAGCATGAAACCCGGCGCGTCCTTGTGGCTGACCGCCTCGACCTGGCCGTCCGGCGCCACCGCCTCGACGACCAGACAATCGGCGACCCGGTCGATACCCTGCCCGTGGATCGAGTTGACCGTGTAATGCGTCTCGCCGGTGATGCCGTGCAGCACACCGCCCGGTGTCACGTCGATGGTGTGGGCGGGCGCGTACTGTTCCTCGCGCGGTTTCGTGTCGTCGGCCCGGTGGTCGAGCCGGCCGGGGACTTCCTCGACATGCTGGAACAAGGTGCCGCCCAGCGCCGCGTTCAGTTCCTGGATGCCGCGGCACACGGCCATCAAGGGCATGCCGCGCGCGATCGTGTGGTGGATCAGCTTCAGGGTCAGCGCGTCGCGCTGGGGGTCGCGCGCCGTCGTCGGCCTGGCTTCGTGGCCGCCATAGTGATGCGGCTCCACGTTGGACAGGCTGCCGGTCAGGAACACGCCGTCGAGACGGTCGAGCAGATCGTCGAGATCGACCAGGGTATCCAACGCATCGAGATCGCCGCCGCCGCCGAAGGCCGGGATCATCAGCGGCATGGTGCCGGCGCCGTGCGCCACGGCATTGATGTACTTCTCGCCGACCGCGTGGAAAGGGTGGATATCGATCTGCTTGACGCAACAGGGGATGCCGACCAGCGGCAGGGGGAGGTGACGGTTCATGGCGGAAATGGCTAGCATGGCACCTCGGGCACGGCAAGCGGGGTGCCCCGAAGGACGCCATGGACTTAACGGCACTTTTAAGCGCCAAGACCGCTATCGTGGCCGCCGGCTTCGCCATGTTGCTGATCGCCGAGCGGCTTTGGCCAGCCGAACGACGGCTCGGTGGTTGGCCGCGCGTCGCGCGCAATGGCGGGCTTTTGGTCATCAACATGGCGCTCGCGCCGCTGATCGTTGTGCCGCTGGCCGCCTGGGCGACGACCTGGCATGTCGGCATCAGGCCTGAATGGTGGACGGGCGCCTGGGCGATCGCGCTCGATCTGGTGCTGCTTGATCTCTGGCTTTATGGCTGGCACCGCGCCAATCACCGGGTGCCGTTCTTGTGGCGCTTCCACGAAGTGCATCATCGCGACCGGTTTCTAGACGTCACAACGGCCGTGCGGTTTCACGCCGGCGAGGTCGTGTTGTCGGCCTTTGCGCGGACGATCCCGATTGCGCTGCTCGACATACCGCTGACGTCGGTCCTGTTGCTGGAGGGCCTGTTGCTGATCGCGACCGGCTTCCACCACTCCAACCTTAAACTGCCGCGTGGTTTCGAACGGGTGTTGTCGTGGCTGATTGTGACGCCGTCGATCCACTGGGTGCACCACCACAACATCGTCCGCGATACGGATTCGAACTACGCGACGGTCTTGTCGTGCTGGGACCGGATCTTCCGAAGCCGCAGCCCGAACCCGCGCACCCGCGCCATGCCGTTGGGCGTTCAGGGCGAGGACGAGTTGAGTTTCCTGCGACTGTTGGCGCAGCCCTTCACGTCTCGGCGCCGCGAACCAGGGCCGGATAGCGCACCCACAGGGTGAACGCGCGAAGCGCATACATGATGTAGAAGCTGATCCAAAGGCCGTGGTTGTCGAACGCGGCCCATAACGCGACGCCGATCGGCGCATAGAGCACCAGCACCAGCAGCATGGCGTTGCGCATGTCGGCGCCACGGGTCGCGCCGATGAAGACGCCGTCCAACTGGAACGACCAGCACGCGGCAAGCGGCATTAGCACCGCGTAGGGCAGGTAGGCGTAAGCGACCTGGCGCACCTCGTCCAGATCGGTCATCAGGTTGACGATCGGCACGCCGAACAGGCCGAAGACGAGGCTCGCGAAGACAGCAGTGACCCCTGACCACAACGTCGTCACGCGAACCGCGGTCTGCAGCAGGCGCCGGTCGCGCCGGCCATAGGCCTCGCCGACGATCGCCTCGGCGGCATTGGCGAAACCGTCGAGACCGAAGGCCGCGATGCTCAGGAACATGACCAGCACCTCGTTGGCGGCCAGCGTCACGTCACTGAGCCGCGCGCTTAGCGCGATAAAGATCGCGTAGGTCAGGTTGAGCGACACCGTGCGGATCAGGAGGTCGCCGTTCAGCGACAGGATTGGGCGGTAACGCCCCCACGTTAGCAGGCCGTCGATCCGCCACGTGCCGGGATAGGGCCTGACCAGGCGCAGCAGGATCAGGATGCCGAGACCCAGGCCGACCCATTCGGCGACCACGGTCGCGCCGGCCAGGCCCGCGATGTCCCAGCCGAAGCCGAAGACGAACAGGAAGTTCAGCGCGACGTTGAGCGAGGCGATGACGATCTGGATGACGAGCGCCCAGCCGGTGCGCTGGATGCCGATCAGACAGCCGAGCACCACGTAGTTGCCGAGCGTCGCCGGCGCGCTCCAGATCCTGACGTCGAAATAGATCCGCGCCTGTTCGCTCACCGCCGCGCTGGCGTCGACCAGGACCAGCGCCAGCCAGCCGACCGGCGCCTGCAGCGCAAGGATGGCGAGCGCGATGAAGACCGCCACCACGCCGGCGCGCGCGGCGATGGCGCGCAACTCGCCGCCGTCGGCGCGGCCCAACGCCTGGGCGACATAGCCGGTGGCGCTGAAGCGCAGGAAGCTGAAGGTCCAGAAAACGAAGCTGAAGATCAGGGCGGCAACCGCGACGCCACCCAGGTATTCAGGGCCCGGCAGATGGCCGGCGACCGCCGTATCCACCGCGCCGACGATTGGCAGGGTCAGGTTCGACAGGATGATCGGCGCGGCGAAGCGCAGCACGCGGCGGTGCCAGTAACGCGCGTCGTCCATGGAGCCGCCGGCGCGATCGCTCATGGCGCGGGATCGAAAGGCTGGAAAGGTGGGGGCGGTGTCAGGGTCACCGCCGCAGATTACGGCTTCATCGCGTCACGGAAAGCGCAATTTGACTAATCGGTTCCCGTGCTCGGCCGGATCAGTTCCAGGTGGTCGATCTCGAAGAGGTCGGTCGACAGCGGCACGCCGAACTCCGCGGTGACCAGGGTGACGCGGGTAATGTAGCCCTGGGCGTCGCGCACATACCACTGGGTCAGCTCAAGCGGCGTTTCCGCCTCATCGTCCTGGGGGTCGTGGAACACCAGGGTCAAAACGCCGGAACCCGGCTCTTCGGTCGGTTCGATGGTCATGTAGACGGAGGGGCCGTCGCGGCGGATGCCGCGCACCTTCACCACCTCCTGAAGATCGATGTTGGACTGAAGCAGGATCGAAGCCGGCGAGGTGGACACGGGGCCTTCATAGAACTGGCCGATCTCGGCATCCCAGAACTGATACTTCTGACCGCGCGCGACCATGATGGTCGGCGGATCGTCATAGGCGATGCGCGCCAGGTTGGGCCGCTTCAACTGAAACTCGCCCTTTGAGGTCGAACCGTCGTAGTTGAGTTGCACGAAGCGCGCATCGAGCGTGGTGATGCTGTTGAGATAGTCCTGAAGCCGCTGCAAGAGCTCGGCCTCGGTCTCGGCATGGGCCGCACCCGGGGCGACAGTCACCATCAACAGAAAGGCGCCAAGCGCCATGCGGAAACCGTTCATGCGTGCTTATGGTGCTGTGGGACGGGCTGCGTCAAGAGTCCGGTCAGATTGGGGCCGAAGCACGGCGGTGCGCCTCAATCTCATCGACGGAACGGCTAGTGCGTGCTGGTGCCCGGCCGGATCTTTGCCCGATGGTCGATGGCG
Source organism: Alphaproteobacteria bacterium (assembly GCA_028277285.1). Taxonomy (GTDB): domain Bacteria; phylum Pseudomonadota; class Alphaproteobacteria; order SP197; family SP197; genus JANQGO01. The sequence continues at coordinate 5,916 of JANQGO010000204.1, forward strand.
AAGAGATCGTCCGCCAGCGGCACACCCATTGCCACCTCCTCCAGGTTGACGCGGGTGATGTAGCCTTGGGCGTCGCGCACATACCACTGCACCAGCGCCATCCCGTCCCCGGTGTCGCCGGCCGGATCGTCGAACACGAGCGTCAGCACGCCGGCGCCCGGGTCGTCGGACGACTGGATCGTCAGGAAGACGCGGTCGCCATCGCGGCGCAGGGCACGCACGTCGAAGGAGTCCTGAAGATCGACATCGGGGCGCAGCAGGACCCACATGGGTGAGGCGGTCACCGGCCCTTCGAAAAACTGCCCGGTTTCCGCATCCCAGAACTGATACTTCTGGCCGCGCGCGACGACTTCCGTCGCCGGGTCGTCATAGGCGATACGCGCCAGCATCGGACGCTTGAGCTGAAAATCGCCGGCCGACGTGCTGCCGTCATAGTTATCCTGGGTGAAGCGCGCTTCGAGCGTCGTGATGCCGTTCAGATAGGTTTCAACCCGCTGCAGCAGCTCGCCGTCGGACTCCGCCCGCGCGATGCCGGCCGCCGCGACGGTCGCCAGGATGAGTACGGTGATCAGGATCGTCGTAAATCGCTTCATGGCAGCCCATGTCGTGTGGCCGGTCGCCAGGATCAACCCTCGTCCGACATTGCGGCCAAACCGCGGTCACACATGGGTTTGGGCCTAGAGCAGATCCTGTTTTGATGGCATTGCTTCGCAACACCAACAAAACAGGAGTTGCTCTACTCTCAGATAGAGAGTGGATTCACGTGGTTAGGTGGAACCGATGAACGGTTCCACCTAACCACGATCCGCTCTCGCGGCCCGGTTTCACGGTCCGTTCTCTGGTCTGTAGCCGCCTGGCCTAGAGCTCCGGCGGCGCGGCGGCCAGGACCTCGCGTTTGCCGACATGGTTGGCGGCGCTGACGACGCCGTCGGCCTCCATGCGCTCGATGATGGTGGCGGCGCGGTTGTAGCCGATCTTCAGATGGCGCTGGATGAAGCTGGTCGAGGCTTTCTGCTCCTTGGTCACCAGGAACACGGCCTGGTCATAGAGCGCCTTGTCCTTGTCGTTGCCGGCATCGCCGCCGAACCCGCCGCCGCCCATGTCGGACGGCATCTCGAACGCTTCCTCGGTGACATCGTCCAGATAGTCGGGCTTGCCCTGGCGGCGCAGGAAGTCGGCGACCTGCTGCACCTCGTCGTCGCCGACGAAGGGGCCGTGGATACGCGTCACGCGCCCGCCGCCGCGCATGAACAGCATGTCGCCCTTGCCCAGCAACTGCTCGGCGCCCTGCTCGCCCAGGATGGTGCGGCTGTCGATCTTGCTGGTGACGTGGAAGCTGACCCGGCACGGGAAGTTCGCCTTGATCGTACCGGTGATGACGTCGACCGACGGGCGCTGGGTTGCCATGATCAGATGGATGCCGGCGGCGCGCGCCATCTGGGCCAGACGCTGGATCGCGCCTTCGATGTCGCGCCCGGCGACCAGCATCAGGTCGGCCATCTCGTCGACCACGACGACGATATAGGGCAGCGGCTTGTCGGCGATGACCTCTTCCTCGAACACCGGCTCGCCGGAATCGGTGTTAAAGCCGGTTTGCACGGTGCGGGTCAGTTCCAGGCCCTTGGCCTGGGCCTCGGCGACGCGCTTGTTGAAGCCGTCGATGTTTCTGACGCCGATCTTCTGCATGGAACGGTAACGGTTCTCCATCTCGCGCACGGTCCACTTCAGCGCGACGACCGCTTTGCCCGGCTCGGTGACAACCGGGGCCAGCAGGTGCGGGATGTCGTCATAGACCGACAGTTCCAGCATCTTCGGATCGATCAGGATCAGGCGGCACTGGTCGGGCGTCATCTTATAGAGCAGCGACAGGATCATCGCGTTGATCGCGACCGACTTGCCGGAGCCCGTGGTGCCGGCGACCAGCAGATGCGGCATGTGGGCGAGGTCCTCGACCACCGGCGCGCCGGAGATTTCCTTGCCCAGCGCGATCGGCAGCTTGGTGCCGGACTTCGTGTAGGTCGGCGCCTCGAGCAGCTCACGCAGGGCCACGGTCTCGCGGTCGGCATTGGGCAGTTCGATGCCCAGGACCGTGCGGCCCGGCACGACCGAGACGCGCGCGGAGATCGCGCTCATGTTGCGCGCGATGTCGTCGGCCAGGCCTATCACGCGGCTGGCGCGGATACCGGCTTCGGGCTCAAGCTCATAGAGGGTGACGACGGGACCGGGGCGCACCTCGTCGATCTCGCCGCGAATGCCGAAGTCCTGCAGCACGCCTTCCAGCATGCGCGCGTTTTGTTCGAGCGCCTCGTCGTCGATGACGTTGCGCGAGTTGGGATCGACATCGGTCAAGAGTTCCAGAGGCGGCACGGTGACGACGCCGTTGCCGTCAAGCGCCAGGCTGGTCTGTTGCGGCTTGCGGCGCTTGCGTTTCTTCGCGGTGTCCTTGCGCGGGCGCACCCGGCGTTTGGGCGGCGGGGTTTCAGCTTCGACTTCTTCCTCGAACGCCTCCTCGTCCTCGTAGACCTCGGCCTCTTCCTCGTACTCTTCGTCGTCTTCCGAATAGGCCTCCTCTTCGTACTCGTCTTCGAGGTCGTCGCGGTTGCGTTCCGGCAGGCGGTCATAGAGGCCGCGCAGGAAGACGGCGGTGGCAACCGAGCCGCGCCACAGGCCGTGGGCTGCGGTGGTCGTCAGGAACCAGAGGCCGCCGGCGGCCCGGCGCACATCGTCGCGCGGCAAGCCGGCGGTGAGGACAAAGAGGACGATCCCGAAGAGCCCGAAACCGATCGCCAGCCAGGTCAGACCGATAAACGAGACAAGGCCGACGTTGACCAGAATGCCGTAAAGCGTCGCGCCGACAATGCCGCCCGGACCGACACTGAACGGCCAGTCGGCGGGCCAGCCGGTCATCTGGAAGGCAAGCGCCAGGATCGCCGTCGCGAACGGCAGCGCGACCAGTCCAAACCACGGCCGCGCCAGATGCTGATGGGCCATCAAGCGCCACGCCCAGGCGGCGAGCACCAGGACCGGCACGACGACGGCAAAGCCGATCCAGGAAAACAGAATGTCCGCGCCATAGGCGCCGGCCCGTCCCATCAGATTGGCGACGCCGCCGGTGGTCGCGTGGTTATAGGAGGGATCGTTGGCGTCAAAGCTCAACAACGCGAGCGCGAGCGCCAGCGCGACGATGCCGACGAGCAGACCGGCGCCCTGGACCGCGCGGCGCTTGAGGTAAGCGGCGACCTGTTCGGGCATCAATCGGAAGCGAGGTGCGGCGGCGCTGCGGCTTGCCATCGGCGTTCTCCCCTAAAGCACGTCGGCAAGGCGGGTCAGCGCCTCGCGCGTGGTATCGATATCGTTGACCAAGGCGACCCGGATGTACGCCTGGGCCGGGTTCGGCTCGCCCTCTCGACTGGCCGCGAGATAGGCGCCGGGCAGCGCTTTCACGGCGGCCTTCGACCACAGGGTGCGCGCGGCTTCCTCGCCGTCGCCGACATCGAGCCACAGAAAGAAACCGCCGGGTGGGCGGAAAAACCCAAAGCGGTTGCCCAGGATCCGCTCGGCAATGTCGATCTTCTCGCGATAAAGCGCGCGGTTGGCCTCGACATGCGCTTCGTCGCGCCAAAGCCGCTCGGCGGTGTCATAGGCGGCGAACGAGCTGGAAGCCGCCGCGTATTTTCTGAGGCGCACGAACGCCTTGATGAAATCGGCATCGCCGGCGATGAAACCGGAGCGCAGGCCCGGCACGCTGGAGCGTTTTGAGAGCGAGTGGAAGGCGATGACGTTCGTCATGTCGCCGTCCTCGGCACAGATCTCCAGCGCGCTCGGTGGCGGCGTTTTGTCGTAGATCTCCGCGTAACACTCGTCGCTTGCCAGGATGAAGTCGTGGCGGCGCGCCAGTTCGACGGCCCGGCGCAGATAGTCGCAATCGGCGATCGCGCCCTGCGGGTTGGCCGGCGAGCACAGATAGAACAAGGCCGCGCGGTCCAGCAGGTCCGGCGTCAGCGCGTCCAGATCCGGCAGGAAACCGCTGTCGGGCCCGCATGGCAGGTAGATCGGCTCGCCGCCTGCGCTCAGCGCGCCGCCCTTGTAGGGCTGATAGAACGGGTTGGGCATCAGGACCGCCGGCTGCTTGCCGGCCTTCTCCGTCGGTACGGCGGCCAGCGCGATCATGAACAGCGCCTCGCGGGTGCCGGCGACGGGCATGATGTTGCGGCCGGGGTCGATGAACCCTTCCGGCAGGGAAAAGCGCCGGGTGAGCCAGGCCGTGATCGCCTCGCGCAGGCTTGGTGTGCCCTCGATCGGCGGATAACGCCCGTAATCGTCGAACCGGCTGGCCAAGACGTCCCGGGCGATCTCCGGCACGCCGTGTTTGGGTTCGCCCATCCACATCGGGATCGCCGTTTCGCCCGCCGGCAGCGGCAGGTCGGCGATCAACGCGTCGAGCCGCGGGAACGGGTAGTCGGTCAGCTCGTCCAGGCGATCGCTGATCATCAGGGTTTCCGCTGTGTTGAACGGCCGGGAACATTAACATGGCCGGGACTCATGATGCAAAAGACCGTTAGGAGTCCGCTGCTTACGAGAGAATCTTCGACTCAGTGTTGACAATTGGGCACAGATGGGCGCATTTGGGTATAACTTGTGGTTCAGCGCCACTAAAACGCCACATCTTGTGTTAATCTGACGCCTACAGGGCGTTATCGGGGGTATGGGGAAGCGATGAAGGGTTTCCGTAGACTTGTCAGTTTTCTGGCGGCGCCGCTCGCCGTCGTCTTTTTTGTCACATCGTCCGGTCTAACGAGCGCCCATGCAGGCCTCGTCACGACCGAGGAAGCCACCCAGCAGCTCGACACCTCGCTTGATCGCGACGCGCTCCTAAGCCTCATAGAGCGCGAAGACGTCCGCCAGGAACTGATCGCTCACGGGGTCGATCCGGAGGAAGCGACGGCCCGCATCGCCGCGCTCAGCGACGACGAGCTTAGCCAGATCATGCACAAGATCGACACGATGCCGGCCGGCGAAAGCACGGTCGGGGTCATCGTCGGCGCCGCGCTGATCGTGTTCCTGGTGCTTCTGCTGACCGACATCCTGGGATTCACCGACGTCTTTCCGTTCACCAAGTAGGGGCCGTCGCCGCTCAGCGGCTGGAGGGGGTCAGGGGCTGAAGCCGGTCATCGGGTTGGGTGGCCGGCTTCTTGCTGTCTGGCCTATGGTTTTGTTGATGTTGGCGGCCTGCGCCGGCACACCGCAGAGCGACCGGCTCTTGGCAGGTGGCGGCGCGGCTGGCGGCCTTCCCGCGCGCGCCGAGGTGACGGACGTGCCGTTCTTCCCGCAGGAAGAGCGCTATTGCGGTCCGGCCTCGCTCGCCATGGTGCTGGCCTGGGGCGGGATCGCCACCGACCAGGACAAGATCGGCGAGGCTATCTATACGCCGGGCCGCGAGGGAACGCTGGTCAGCGACGTCCTGGGCGGCGCGCGCCGTCACGGCCGGCTTGCCGTGCCGGTCAACACGCTCGACGGGTTGCTGGCCGAGATCGCCGCCGGGCATCCAGTCATCGTCTTTCAGAACCTGGGCCTGGACTGGTACCAGCAATGGCATTTCGCGGTGGCCATCGGCTATGACCTCGATGCCGGTACGCTGACGCTCCACTCCGGTCTCGACGAACGGCGGGTGACGCCGCTCGACACGTTCGAGCACACCTGGCGTCGCGGCGACTATTGGGCGCTTGTCGTCTTGCCGCCGGACACGTTGCCGGCGTCAGGGACGGAGGGTGCGGCCGTCGACGCGGCGGTCGCGATCGAGCGCTTGGGCCTCACCGGCGATGCCGCTCAGGCCTATGCCGCCATCGTCGACCGCTGGCCCGGAAGCGGCACCGCATGGCTTGGTCTCGGCAACACGGCCTACGCCATGGGCGATCTCTCCGGCGCGGCCGATGCGTTCGGACGCGCGACGGTCGCCGATCCGGATTTCGGTGCGGCGTGGAACAATCTGGCGGTGGTGCTCGCCGAACAAGGGCATCGCAAGGCTGCCATCGACGCGGCTGAAAAGGCAATCGCCACCGGCAGCGGCAACATCGAGGAATACCGCCGCACGCTCGACGAGGTGAGCGCGGGGACTTAGGCGGATTGGTTCCACGATCAAGCCTAGTGCGCGCCCCTCACCCTCCCACCGCTACGCGGCGGGCCCCTCCCTCTCCCGCAAGCGGGCGAGGGGGAATCATGGCCGGCGCCACGTCCCCTCGCCCCCTTCAGGGGGAGAGGGCAGGGTGAGGGGGCCGCGCGACAGCGCGCAAGAAAGGATCGCCGGCGGAGCGAGCGACGATGCTTGCCGTCTAGTCAGGCGGTTTCGGTTTTTCGTTGGCCAGCGTTTGGCGCAACGCGCCATAGTCCTCAAGCCCCAGCGCATCGCCGATGCGTTCGCGCCATGCGTCGTCAAACGCCGCCACCAGGTCGTCGCTTAAGACCGCGCGATGACCGCCGACCTCGCCGGTGCGGACCTTGTTCGACTCGCCGTCCGGCGGCAGGCCGGCGATGGCGTCGCGCGCTTCGCGCAGCAGGTGATCGTCGAACTGCGCGGCGTGGGTCTGCATGAACGGCAGGCTGGAGTGCTCGATCGCGATGTCGATGGCGGGCGATCCCGGTTCGATGTTCATGAAGGCCGCGACGCGCCGGACGGCGCCGGCGGGATCGTCCTTCATGTCCTCATAGGTCAGGAACAGCGTGTCGTCGTCCAATCGCTTGGGCCACCACGACGCGAAGTGGGGCCAAATGCCCCGCGCGGTGTCGCCGCCCAAAATGTCGCGGCGCACGAAGTCGTCGATCGAGATGGCGCCCGTCTCGAAGAACCAGCCTTCGGAGAAGCGGAAGAGCGAGACGGCAATGTCCTTGGGTTCGCGGGTGATATAGATGTAGCGGCAGCCCTTCGGCACCTCGTTCCAGTCGAGGTGGCTCTTATAGGCGCGCGGCGGCGCGGCCTGTTCGCCCTCGATATCGAGACCTGTGTCAAAGGCGATCTCGATCCACGGCACAACGGCTGTGATCTCCGTGAAATCCATGTCGCCGCCGGTGCGCAGCTGATGCACGATCTGCTGCATCCACGTGGTGCCGGCCTTGGCATAGGTCGAAATGATGATGTCGTCGGGCCGCGGCTTGAACGCAACGCCGCGCTGATGGCTTTCCTTCGTGAAGTACTTCGCGGCGACCGCGTCCATCTCCTCGAACGTCGTGGGTCGTTTTAGCGCCATGCCTGTTCCCGGTGATCAATGGGGCGCAAGAAGACACCGGCCGGTCACGCCATGGCAAGTGGCAATGGCGTTGGAAGGGTTGGCGTCCCGCCGGCCAGCGACGGGACGCCAACCTAGGCTAAGCCGTCACGGAGTCCCGGCCGAACTCCGGATAGGCCGCCATGCCAAGCTCGACCTGATCGAGACCGGCGACCTCGTCGTCGGCGCTGACCCGCAAGCCCACCGTCGTCTTCAGGGCCAACCAGACGAGCGCGCTGGCGACGGCGACGAACGCGCCGATGGTGACAACGCCCAGCGCCTGGACGCCGAAGCTTGCCTCCGCATTGGTCAGCGGCACGGCCATGGTGCCCCAGATGCCGGCGAAGAGATGGACCGGGATGGCGCCGACCACGTCGTCGACCTTGAAGCGATCGAGCAGAGGAACGCCGGCGACGACGATGAGACCGCCGACGCCGCCGATCAGAATGGCTTCGCCGATGGTCGGCGTGTCCGGGCCCGCCGTGATGGAGACCAGGCCGGCCAGCGCGCCGTTCAGCGCCATGGTCAGATCGACCTTGCGGTAGATCAGCTGGGTGGCGATTGCCGCAGCAACGACACCGCCGGCCGCTGCCATGCTGGTATTGGCGAAGATGTTCGCCATGGAGGTGGCGTCTGCTGCCGATCCCAGCGCCAGTTGCGAACCGCCGTTGAAACCGAACCAACCGAGCCACAGGACGAATGTGCCGAGCGTCGCCAGCGGCAGCGACGATGGCGGCAGCAGCCGTGTCTCGCCCTTCGGCCCGTACTTGCCGGCGCGCGCGCCCAGGATGATGGCGCCGGTCAGCGCCGCCCAGCCGCCGACCGAATGCACGATGGTCGAGCCGGCGAAATCGGCGAAGCCTTCCTCGGCCAGCCAGCCGCCGCCCCACTGCCAGGCGCCCTGGATCGGATAGATGACGGCGGTCAAGACAACGACGAAGCCCAGGAACGGCCACAGCTTGATGCGTTCTGCCAGCGTGCCCGAAACGATTGAGGCAGCGGTCGCGACAAACACCATCTGGAAGAACCAGTCGGACGCCGCGGCATAACCGGCCTCGAAATCGCCGTCGGCGATCGCGCTGTCGTCGCCGGCCCACGGCGCGATATTGCCGATCAGCCCGCCGTCGACGCCGTCATACATCAGGTTATAGCCGACCAGGTAATAGGCGATGCCGGCGATCGAGAAGAGCATGACGTTCTTGACGCAGATGGTCGCCGCCGACTTGGTGCGCACCATGCCCGCCTCCAGCATGGTGAAGCCCGCCGCCATCCACATGACGAGCGCGCCGTTGACCAAAAACGAAAAGGTGTTGAGCACATAGGCGGTCTCCGCATCGACCGCGGCGTGCGCCAGGCCCGGCACCATGATGGCGCCGGCCAACATGACGCCGAACGCCCTTTGCCAAAGCTTGGTTGTCATCGTTTGCCTCCCAGGTCAGCCATATGCCCGCGCGGGGCACAGTCCCGGAGGAGTCCATTTCAAATCGCGTGCCAGTTTGCTGCATCGCAACAAGCTAAGCGATTTCAAGGAGTTAGGAATCAGGGCGTCGCGAAGTCCCGCTCATCTGCCCGCGATTTGGGCAGCGTGTTGCCTAAGCCGTCGGCACGGTTCAGTGGCCTGCGCCGGCCAATTGGCGCTCGCGGTGCCAGACATAAAGGCCGCTACCGACGATGATGGCGATGCCCAGCCAGGTGATGGCGTCGGGGAAGTCGCGCCAGATCAGGTAACCCAGGATGGTGCCGCCGATGATCTCGACATAGGCGAAGGGCGCCAGCAAGGAAGCCGGCGCATGAGCGTAGGCGCGGATGGTGAAGCCGTTGCTGCTGGCCGACAGGATCGCGACGACGACGAGACCGAGCCAGATCTCCGGCGTCGGTGTCTGCCAGTAGAACGGCGAACTGACGATCAGCACGACAAAGCCCACGATGGCGCCCCAGAACATCATGGTCCCGGTGCCTTCGCGTGGCGCCAGCATGCGCGTGATCACGGCATAGACGGAAAAGAAACAGACGGCGCCCAGCGGCAGCAGCGCCGGCCAGCCCATGCCGTCCTCGAAGGTCGGCCGGATCATGATCAGCGCGCCGATCAGGCCGCAGCCGCATGCCAGCCAGCGTCGCGGGCCGACCTTCTCCTTCAGAACAAGGGCGGCAAGCGCGGTGACCACCAGGGGTCCCAGCATGATGATGGCGATAACGTCGACCAGCGGCAGGAGCCCGAGACCCGAAAAGAAACAGATGGCGCTCGCGAACTGGCAGCACGAGCGGAGGAGCTGCAAGCCCGGCCTGCTTGTCCTGACCAGGCGCACAACGTTTGTCGTGCGGGCGAGGAACGGCACGGCGGCGATCATGGCGGCGGCCTGAAACAGCGCGACCTGAAACACCGGGACCTGCTCGATGGTCAACTTGGCGACCGCGTCGGAACAGTTGATCAGGATCAGCGCCGTCAGCATCAAGAGGATGCCGATCATATGCGGATGGCGTCCGCCGCCGGTCACGACGTCGCCTTGCACCGTCTCCGGCGGTGGAAGATCGGGATGGGTCATGCGGACTAGGTGGTTGCCAGCGCGGTTTTGATCGCCTGGCCCAGGCGCAGGATGGCGGCTTCCTGGTGGGCGCGCTGCATGACCATCAAGCCGGCGGGCAGGCCCAGGTTGTCGCGGCCGCAGGGCAGAGTCAGCGCGCAAAGTTTCAGGAGATTGCCGGGCGTCGTGTTGCGCAGGGTGCCGCGGTTGGCGTGACGGTAAGCCGCCTCGTCGTCGACCAGGTCGGCGATCGGCGGCGGGCTGATCGGTACGGTCGGCGCGATCATCGCATCCCAGCCGGCCAAGCGCCGGTACATGATGTCCTGGACGGTCTTCAGCTCGTTTTGCATGCGCACGAGATCGAAGCCGGCGAGCTTGGTGCCGTCGCGAAAGCGCGGCAGCATGTTGGCGTAGATCAGATCGGGTTTTTCCTCGACCAGATCGCCCCAGCAGGCATAGGCCTCGACGGTCACGACACCGCCGCCCTTGCCCATGATCCGGACCGCCTGGTCGATCTCGTCGACCTGCTCCCAGGTGACGCTGGCGCCGGCGCGCTCCAGGGCTTCGACACCGCTTCGCACGGCGCGCTCGATGCCCGGATCGATATCGGCCCACAGCCCGTTGGTCGGCGCCAGAAACCGTTTGTCTTTGAGTGACGCGCCTGTCAGGTCGGCGGCCTTGCGCCCGCTCAACACCGACCACACCGCGTTGGCGTCGGCTACGTCGCGGGTCAGGGGACCGATCGTATCCAGCGTCGGCGACAGCGGCAGGATCCCCTCGAGCGTCAGATCGCCGGCGGTCGTCTTCAGTCCGACGACGCCGTTGAGCGACGCGGGGATGCGGACCGACCCGCCGGTGTCCGAGCCGATGCCCGCCGGCGCCAAGCCGCGCGCGACCGAGACCGCCGCGCCGGACGACGATCCACCGGGGATGCGCGCGACCGTCTCGTCGTGGACGTTGGGCGGCGTGCCGTGGGTCGTGTTGATGCCCAGGCCCGAAAACGCGAACTCGGTCAGGTTGGTCTTGCCCAGGCAAACGGTGCCGGCTCGCGTCGCGCGCGCCAGAAGCGTGGCGTCGTGCGTGGGCACGCGGCC
>JANQGO010000233.1 GCA_028277285.1 Alphaproteobacteria bacterium
AACCGCTGGCGCCGCCAGCAGCTGCCGGACGATCTGCGCGAGGAGGTGCTGCCCAAGAACATCCTGATGATCGGCCCGACCGGCGTCGGCAAGACCGAAATCGCGCGCCGTCTGGCCAAGCTCGCCAACGCGCCGTTCCTCAAGGTCGAGGCGACCAAGTTTACCGAAGTCGGTTATGTCGGCCGCGATGTCGAGCAGATCGTCCGCGACCTCGTCGAGATCGCCATTACCATGACCCGCGAGACCATGCGCAAGGAGGTCACGGCTAAGGCCGAGATCAACGCGGAGGAACGCGTGCTGGACGCCCTGGTCGGCGAGAACGCCAGCGCCGACACGCGCCAGAAGTTCCGCGTCATGCTGCGCCAGGGCCAGTTGGACGACAAGGAGGTTGAGCTGCAGGTGCGCGACGCCGGCTCCGGCGCGCTGCCGACCTTTGACATCCCCGGCATGCCGGGCGCGCAGATGGGCATGCTGAACCTGAACGACGTCTTCGGCAAAGCCTTCGGCGGCCAGACCAAACCCAAACGCTTGAAGGTCGGCGACAGCTACGAACTGCTGCTGGCCGAAGAAGCCGACAAGCTGCTGGATGAGGAGCAGGTGGTGAAGGCCGCCATCGACATGGTCGAGCAGGACGGCATCGTCTTCATCGACGAGATCGACAAGATCGCCGCGCGCAGCGACCGGCAGGGCGCGGATGTCAGCCGCGAGGGCGTGCAGCGCGACCTGTTGCCGCTGATCGAAGGCACGACGGTCGCGACCAAGCATGGCTCGGTCAAGACCGACCACATCCTGTTCATCTGCTCCGGCGCCTTCCATCTCTCCAAGCCGTCGGACCTGCTGCCGGAACTGCAGGGCCGCCTGCCCAACCGTGTCGAGTTGAAGGCGCTGACCCGCGACGACTTCCGCCGCATCCTGACCGAGCCGGAGAACAGCCTGATCATCCAGTACACGGCCCTGATGGGGACCGAGGAGGTGACGCTCACCTTCGGCGAGGACGCCATCGATGCGCTGGCGGATCTGGCGACCCAGATCAACGAGAGCGTCGAGAACATCGGCGCGCGCCGTTTGCACACGGTGATGGAAAAGCTCTTGGACGAAATCAGCTTTTCGGCCCCCGATCGCGCCGGCGACGCCATCGCCATCGACGCCGCCTTCGTCCACGAACGCGTCGGCGAACTCGCCAAGAACGCGGATCTGTCGAAGTTCATACTCTAGGTGACTCCACGCCGCTCTCGCGCCCCGGGCTTGACCCGAGACCCATGAACACGGAGGCCGGCTTGGCGACATGCCCGGTGCAACATCGTCCCGTTCCGTGTTCATGGACCCCGGCTCAAGGCCGGGGTGTGGCATGAGGTTTGTCGGTGGCGCTCGTGCTCGGTGCTACAGGTTGAAGCCGCCCTCGCTGACGTCGAAGGTCTTCGGATCGACCACCTCGGGTTCGCGGTAGCGGTCCAGCGGCACGACGGCGGTGGCCGTCACCTCGATCAGCAGGTCCGGGTCGACCAGGGCGGCGACCTGGACAAGTGTGCTGACCGGATAGGGCGGCGAAAAGTACTTGGCGCGGACATTGTGGATGTCTGAGAGGCCCTGAGGCGTCGTCACGTAGGTGACGATCGAGACCACGTCGTCCATCTCGCCGCCGACTGCCGCCAGCGAGGCCTGGATGTTGCGGAAGGTCTGCTCGGCCTGGGTGCGCATGTCGCCGGCGCCGACCACATGCCGCTTCTCGTCCCACGCGACCTGGCCGCTGAGCAGCACCAGCCGGCCCTCGCCGGGGACAACCAGTCCCATCGAATTGCACCCGAACGACGGCCAGACGCCCGGCGGCTGAAACCCTGTTTTCATGGCACTTTCCCTACTCCAAAGCAGCAAGTCCTTTTTAACACATTACATGTTCTAAATAATCTTGCCGGGGTTCATGATGTTCTGCGGATCGAGCGCCGCCTTGACGGCGCGCATCATATCCAGCTTGACGGCCGAGCCGTGGTCGACCAGCGCGGCGCGTTTTTCGAGACCGATGCCGTGTTCGGCGGAGAACGAGCCGCCGATCGCCGCAAGCCCCTCATAGACCGCATCGCAGACGGCGTCGTAGTGGTCGGGCAGCGGTTTGCCGGCGGTGATGGTGAGGTGCATGTTGCCGTCGCCCAGATGGCCCATCATGAAGACCTCGAACCCAGCGTTAAGCGCGGCGATGCGTTGGAAAACATCGGCGGCATAGCGGTCGAGCGCGCCATGGGGCACGGATACGTCGTACCAGAAGCCGTCCGGCTTGGCGCGGTCGATCGCCCAGGAATCCTCGCGGATCAGCCAGATTTTGTCGCGCTCCTGGTCGTTCTTGGCGATCAGCGCGTCGCGGATCTCCCCGGCCTCGGCGGCCTCGCCCAAGACCTCCTCCAGGAACGCCTGGCCCGCCCCGGCATCGTCATCGGCGACGTCGATGACGTCGAACAGCGCGCCGGCGTCGTTTTCGAAGGACAAGAGTCCAGAGAGGTCGTTGCCCTCGGCGACGGCCTTGGCATAGGCGGACCACATGATTTCCGACGCCAGCAAGGTGCCGCCTGGATGGTGGCGGAAACGGCGGAACAGCCGCACCGCGTCGTCGGCGCTGGCGACGCTGACCAGTGCCGTCGCCTTGGCGCCCGGGCGCGGCACCAGCGCCAGCGCCACCTTGGTGACGATGCCCAGCGTGCCTTCGCCGCCGATGACAAGCTGCTTGATGTCGTAGCCTTCGTTGGCCTTAGAGACGAGCTTCAGGTCGTCCAGCACGCGCCCGTCCGGCAGCACGACCTCCAGGCCCAGGACGCGCTGGCGGGTGACGCCGTGCCGGAAGGCCTCAATCCCGCCCGCGTTGGTCGAGACCATGCCGCCGATGGTCGCGCTGTCGCGCGCGGCAAGATCGATGCCGACGGCAAGACCGTGTTCAGCGACCGCCGCGTCGATGGCGCCTAAGGTGGCGCCCGCCTCGACAACGGCCGTTCCGGCCAGGTGATCGACCTCGACGATGTCACGCATGCGCGTCATCTGAACGACGATTTGGCCGGGCGTCGACACCGCGCCGCCGGCGAGCCCCGTGCGCCCGCCATGGGGCACGATCGGGATCTGGTGCTGGGCGCAATAGCCCACGATCGCCGCGACCTCGCCGGTCGAGGTGGGCAGCAGCACCACATCGGCGTCCAGGTTGGCCGGATGGATGCCCGGCTCCAGCGTCTCCGTCACCTTGCCGTGGCGCAGGCCGCGTGAACCGACGATCGCTTCGAGATCGGCGAGGTGACGGGGATCGAGGCCGGCCATGGCGTCAATCCCGGTCGAAGGCGAGGCGCGCGCCCAGCCCGATCAGGAGCGCGCCGCCGGTCCAGCGCGCCAGACGCTCACCCCACCCGCCGTTCCTAAGACGCTTGACCAGGGTCGCGGCGAGCAGGATGCAGACGAGATCGGCCGATGAGAAGGCGAGGTTGACCACCGTGCCCAGGATCAGGAACTGGATCCAGACGGGGAAGGCCGCCGCCGGATCGACGAACTGGGGCAGGAAGGCCAGGAAAAAGATCGCCGCCTTGGGGTTCAGCACCTCGACCGTGATGCTCTCGAAGAACGCCCGGCGCGCCGACTTGGCGGCGGTGTGGGGCCGGACGGTGCCGTCGATACGCTGGCGGATGATGCCGATGCCGAGCCAGACCAGATAGATGGCGCCCGCGATCTTGACCGCCGTATAGGCCTCCGGCACCAGCTTGAAGATGGCGGAAAGGCCGAATGCCGCGGCGATGACGTGGACGTAGCCGCCGATGTGGATGCCGAACGCCGCCATCAGCCCGGCGCGCCGTCCCCGGGCAATCGTCTGCGCAGCCGTATAGAGCATGGCCGGGCCCGGCATATAGGCGAAGACGGCGGTGGCGACGACAAAGGCCAGAAGCAGTTCGTAAGAAGGCACGGCGTCCTAAACCTCTCCGTGAAAGACCTCAGGATAGATCATCGCCAGGACCAGCAACCAGCCAGTCATGGTCACGATGGCGCCGACCGTCGTGGCCGATACCATGGCCGCCGCGCTTTTCTCCGCAACCTTGTATTCGCTGGCCAGGAAGTAGATGTTTTTCGCCGTCGGCACCGAAGCGCAGACCGTCGCCGCGATAATGAAGAACGGCTCCATACCGAGCGCGAGAGCGATAGCGAAGACGGCCGCCGGCAGGCCGACCAGCTTGATGACAGACAGCACCGCGATCCGCAAGGCGTCGTGGCGGATTTCACCGAGATCGATCGACGCGCCGATGGCGAAGAGGGCGCATGGCGCAAGCGCCGAGCCCAGGATGACCAGGAAGCTGTTGATCGCCGACGGCACTGGGATGGCAAAGGCGGAAAACACAAAACCGAGCACGGTCGGCCACACCATCGGGCTTAAGAAGACATCCAGCGCGATGCGCCAGGCCGGCTTGCGTTCCGCCGCATCGCCACCCCGCGTGACTTCGAGCAATGCGATCAGCAAAGGAAACATGACGGCCGCGATGATCATATTGGCGATGGCCGCCGGCGGCACGCCCTTGGCGCCAAACACCACGTGCAGAACCGGCAGAGCGACAAAGGCGGTGTTGGTCTGCACCGCGGAGAACGCCGCGATCGACCGGTGCCCGAGATCGCCGCCCAGCCAGCGCCAGCCCAGGGCGAAGACGATGACCAGCACGAGCAGCGTGCCGCCGCCGAACGCGATCCAGAAGTCCCAGTTAAGCAGGGAGTCGATCTTGTCGCTGGCAATGATGTGGAACATCAGCGCCGGCAGGCAGATGTGGTAGACGAACTGAACCAGCGGCGGCGCGATCGATGCCGGCACCACGCCGAACTTGACGGTCAGATACCCGACCGCCACGACGGCAAAGACCGGCATGATGAGCGTCAGGACCTCCACGCGCTCTCAGCCCTCGGCTGGCGTGTCGACCAGCTCGGCGTAGGCACGGATCGCCTCGTCCAGGGTGCGGTCGTGGTTCATGGTTTCGCGGGTCTCGCCGGCAAAGTGGCTCATTGCCAGCAGGCGAAAGAGGTCACCCGCCGCCTCATGAAACCCCGACGGCAGACCGGCATCGCCGAAGGTCGCCGCGATCTCTTCCATCTCGCCGACCCAGCGCGCGGAATCGGCGGGCAGAAAGGGCACGGTCTCGGTCATCTTCTCGGCGACCTTGCCCTGGCTCGCTTCGAGCTCGCGCCACAGAACGTCGCGCAGGCCCATCCGTTCGGCGGCGATCAAAGCGGCGGTGTGCAGGGTCATCGTGCCCTTGGTGATGGCGGCGTAGCACATCTTGACGCCCGAGGCCGCGCCGATCTCAGGACCGGCATCGCGCACCTGGATCCCCATACCGTCGAGCGCCATCAAGGGACCGGTCTCCTGACCGCTGCAATAGAACGTCGGCGCGTAGCCATCTTCAGGCGGCCCGCCGATGATGCCGGCATCAATGAAGGGCGCCTTGGCGCCGCCGATGATGCGGGCGATCTCGCGCGCGGTCGTGGGCGACACGGCGTTGCAGTCGACATAGACCGGCGAGAAGTGGGTGAGGTCCATGGCGGCCGCCACCATGCGCGCCAGGGGTATGGCGTCGGCCGGCGGCAGGATCGCCAGGATCATGTCGGAGGCGGCGACCACCGCGTCGATATCGGCGAGACCCACCATGCCGGCCTTTTCGGCGCGTTCCCGGCTGATCTCGCTGCGCCCGGCAAGACAGGTCACCACGTGGCAACCGTTCTCCACCAGGACGCGGCCGACCGCAGCCCCCATGACGCCCGGGCTGATGATGCCAATCCGCTTATCCATGGATGTTTCCTTGTTGCTGACGGGCGCTCGTCACGGGGTGTCGTCTTGCCACAGACCGCGGCTCTTGTGCCAATCCTCGATCGATTGATCGGGATAGCCGGCAAAATGGATGTTCTGGTCGTCCGCCGACGCGACCTGGACCCAGTCGGGCCTGGCATCGAGCATGATGTGCTGGGTTTGCGGTGTCGCCGGCAGCGGCGTATCGACCGCGCTGGCAAAGGGATGGACCAGCTCCGGCCAGCGCGGGTCGAAGAGCCAGAGTGCCGTGCCGCAGTGTTTGCAGAAGTGGCGGCGCGCCGGGCTTTGCTCGCCGTCGATCACCGCCTGATAGACCGTCAGCGCGTCTTCGCCGTCGACTTCCAGCGTCTCTGCATGACCCATTAGGTTGATCGCGTAACCCCCGCCGCCGTCGGTCTTGCGGCAGATCGAGCAATAGCAGCGCATATAGGGATAGGGTGTCGGCGACTGGACCGAAAACCGCACGGCGCCGCAATGGCATGAACCGTCGAGCTGGGGCATGGCGGACCTCCTTTCCCGCCACCTTAGCGGTGGCCCTTCCTGAGCAGCACATAAAAGGCGCCCTCGCCGCCATGCTGGGGCCGGGCGTGGGCAAAAGCCAGGATACGATTGCGGTTGGGCGGCTCGTTGAGCCAGCGCGGCAGCATCGCCTTCAAGACACTGCGCGGCTCGTCGAGCGGCGTGCGCCGGCCCTTGCCCGTGATCACAAGCACGCAGCGGATGCCGCGCGCCTGGGCGTCGCCCAGGAATGCGTTGAGCGCCATGTGGGCGTCGTCGCGGCGGCGGCCGTGCAGATCGAGCCTGGCTTCGATGGGCAGCTGACCACGTTTCAGGCGCTGGCCGAGCCGCCGGTCGACACCGTCAAGCTCGCCGGCCAGAAGGCTGTGATGGTTGGCCCGTGGCCGGTCGACCAAAGGTTTGTGGATCAGCCGCGTGACGTCCTGAGGCGCCGGTTGCGGTTCATCCTTGTCCGCGGTTTTGGTCTTCTTCCTGGCTTGCGCCTTATCGAGATCGGCGCCATCGACCTCGCGGCCGGGCAATGGCGAGACGGACTGGGTGACGCGCCACCACAGGCGAAGGTCCTCTTCGCTCAGACCGCCGCGCGGTTTCTTGGCCACGCGTCAGCGCGCGGCAGAAAGGGCCGATGGCTTGGGCGCGCCGAGCGCGCCGGCAAGAAATCGCCAGAACTCCCAGATGGTGCGCTCCTTTTCGCCGAGCCGGCCGCGACCGGCATAAGGGCTCGCTTGGGAGCGTGCGATGGATTCAACGATGGTGCGGTCTTCCAGATTGACCTCGTCGTAGAGCTTCTTCGCTTCCGCACGATAGGCCTCGCGGGCCTCCGGTTCGCTCGGCACGATCGGGCCCGGCGCGGTGGCGCCCCACAAGACGCGCACGCGCGCCGGCCCGTCGGGCTGCAGGGACATCCAGAAGCCGCGGCTGAACGAGATGCTCACCACGTGGCTGGGATAGCAATGGAACAGCGGAAAGGTGTTGAGCGCCG
>JANQGO010000353.1 GCA_028277285.1 Alphaproteobacteria bacterium
AGATCCTGCCGGCCGACGAGATCTGGGGCACGACGGTCTGGAACACCGAGGAGCGGATCAAGGCCAAGCACCAGAACCCGCTGCTCAAGATCGCCTCGATCGGCGAGGCCGGCGAGAACGGCGTCTATTACGCCTGCGCGGTGCAGGTCGTTGACGACGCAGGCGTAATAGACGCCGTTCTCGCCGGCCTCACCGATCGAGGCGACCTTAAGGAGCGGGTTCTGGTGACGCGCCTTGATCCACTCCTCGGTGTGCCAGACACCGGTGCCCCACAGCTCGTCGGCCGGCAGGATCTCGACCTTGTCGTCGACGATGTGGAGATAGACCGGGCTTTTCGCCTTGCCTTCCAGAATGATCAGGTCGTAGCCCGCATACTTCATCTCCGCGCCGAACTTGCCGCCGGAGTTGGAGCACGCGATGGCGTTGGTCAGTGGGCCCTTGCACAGCACCGCGTAGCGTCCGCTGGTCGACGACATGGTGCCGGTCAATGGCCCCGTCGCGAAGATCAGGACGTTGTCCGGGCTCATCGGGTCGGCCTTCGGGTCCATGTTCTCATAGAGATACTTGGTGCCCAGGCCGCGCTCGCCCATGTAGGACTCCGCCCATTCCATGTTGAGCGGCTCAGACTTAGCGGTGCCTTCGGTCAGATTGACGCGAAGAACGTTTTTCTGCCATCCCATGATCGTTCTCCCTCAAGCTGCCGGCTGGTTGTCGGTTTTGACGGCCCAGGCCTGCATCCGTTCATAGCCGGTCCAGGCTGAGTCGACATAGGTGATGGCGTCGGTCGGGCAGGCCTCGGCGCATTTTGGATCGCCGTGGCACAGATCGCATTTGATGACCTTGCCGGTGTCGGGGTTGTAGTTCACCGTGCCGAACGGGCAGGCGATGGTGCAGACCTTGCAGCCGACGCAGACGTCGTCCAGCACCTCAACCGCGCCGGTTTCCGGGCTCCTGACAAGGGCCTCGACCGGGCAGGCATGCAGGCACCAGGCTTCCGCGCACTGGGTGCAGGTATAGGGCACGGCGCGCCGGCCGTGCTCGAATTCGAAGATCTTGATCCGCGACCGCGCCGGATTGAAGGTGCCCTCGTGCTCAAACGAACACGCCATTTCACATTGCAAACAGCTGGTGCACTTTTCCGGATCGATCAGTAGCGATTTCTGCATGGTGGGCCCCTTGTTCAACACACAACATTGGTCCCCTGACCGGCATCCTGAAACCAGCCGAGGGCCTTCCTCACTATCTTAGACCGGTTTGATCGCGTCTGTGTAGGGCTGGCATGTCGATTACCCTGACAATTCAGGGGCCTTTCAACGATAGATCGCCTCGCCCAGTTCCTGTTTCTTGGCGGCCCACGCCTCAGGGTTGAGCATAACAATGCCGTAGCGCGCCACCAAGGCCTCGATCGCGCCGTCGCGGATCTGATGGTACTGGGTGAGCTGGCCGGGCCCGGCCACGGTGTTGAAATCCGGGCCGGCCTCGATATGGCCGGCGACGGCACTGGCGCCCGACGGGCTCATGACCGTGACAAGCCGGCCCCAGCCATGGGTAATGCCCCTTAAACCGTAGAGTTCCATGACGTTATCGACCGGCCTCTCGCCAACTTGGCTCTCGACAAACAGACCATAGCAAGGGCCTGATGAGCCAGCACGGGCGGGGGCGCTTGACCGGAATGTGACCATGGCTTGCCGCCGCGTGCCGCGACACGGCGGAAAGCTTGCCCATGAAACCGTTGCCGGCCCTGATCGCCGCCCTGCTTCTGACCGGCAGCCTGGGATCGATCCACGCGTTCAGCGTCATCATCGTTCCCCTTGAACAGCGGTTCGGCGCCAGCCGGGGCGATGTCAGCCTGACCTATTCGCTCGCCTTGATCAGCCTGACCGTCGCGGTTCTGTTCGGCCACAGGATCTACCACCGGCTGACGCCCGCGCTGATGGGTGCGGGCGCCTGTCTGGTTGCCGGCACGGGCCTGGTCCTGGCCGCGATCGCGCCTGCCCTGGTCGTCGTTTACGCGACCTACGGCATCCTGTTCGGATTCGCCAACGGCGTCGGCTACGGCTTCTCGCTGATCGCCGCCGCGCGCGCCTATCCCAAGCGTCAGGGCATGGCCATGGGGCTGGTGGCGGCGTGTTATGCGGTCGGCGCCATCGTTTTTGCCCAGGTCCTGAAGCTGGTCCACGAACCCTACGGCCTGACCACCGCGCTCATCGTGCATGGGCTGGCGATCCTCGCCTGCGGCGCCGTCGCCGGTGTGCTGCTCAGTGTATCGCGACTGCGCATGGGCCACCCGACGCCGACCTCGACCGCCGGCGTGCGGGCCGACCTGCGGCCTGTCATCCTGCTGTGGCTGGGATTCGGCTTTGGCTGCATGTCGGGCATTGTCGCCTTCAGCCACGCCGCCGGCGTGGTGACCGAGGCCGGCGGCACCGGGCGTCAGGCGGTCATCGGCGTCATGCTGGTCGGTTTCGGCAATGCGGTGGGCGGCCTGATGATCGCGGGCCTTGCCGACCGCATGCCGCTGCGCCTCCTGCTGGTCGGCCTGCCGGCCCTGTCGATGGCGGGCCTGGCCGCCCTTGCGCTCCTCGACGGGCCGGGACAGGCCATCGTCTGCCTTGGCGTTGTCGGGCTGGCCTATGGCGCGATCGCGGCGATCTATCCGGTCGCGACGATCCGCCGCTTCGGCATCGACCGCACGCCCAGGATCTATGGTCTGATCTTCACCGCCTGGGGCGTCACCGGCTTCGCCGGGCCCTGGATTGCCGGCATCATCTACGACATCGAAGGCGGGTATCGAAGCGCCCTGGCGCTCGCCGGCCTCGCCGCCCTCATCTCGGCCAGCGCCGGCGCGTGCTTCAAGCTGTCGGCCGCGGCGCGCGCCGAAACGGCCCGGACCTGAGAGGCGCGATCAGGCGTCACGGCCGGCGAACAACTCCGCCTTGGCGATCTGGTAACGCGCGGCGATCCCGGTCAGCCAGCGCGGCGGCAGTTTGACCGGTTCGTCGAACTTCAGCATATCGCTGACGATTTCCGAATCCTCGCCGACCGCCAGTTCCGCCACGGCGCGGCCCTGGATCGTGCCCTTGGCCGCACCGACGCCGTTTTGGCACACGGCCGACCAGACGCCGTCGTCCAGCACGCCGAACTTGGGCGCGTGGTTGCGTGTCATGCACATGGCGCCGCCCCAGCTGTGTTCGAACGTGACGTCCGGCAGCATGGGAAACCGCTCGCGGAAGGTCTTGATGTGGCCCTGATAGATACCGCGCCGCTGGGCATCATGGCTGTAGCCGTCGGGCGTGTAGCGCACGCCCTTGCGGATCAACAGGCGCTTGTCCTGGGTGTAGCGCATGGTCGTGCCGCCCATGGTCGCGGGGATGACGCCCCAATCGCCCTCGCCGCCCAGATCGGCCTGCTCGGCCTCGGTCAAGGGGCGGGTCAGGCTGGCATAGGTGAAGATGACGACGAAGTGTTGGGTCATATAGCCGAACGCCGGCGTCCAACCGTTGGTCGCCAGAATGACATGGGGCGTCTTGAGCGAACCGTGCGCGGTGGTCAGCGTCTTGGTCGGACCGTTGTCGAAGGCCTCGACGGGTGAATCCTCATAGACCGTGACGTTCGCCGGCATGGTCGCCGCCAGGCCGCGCACCAGTGCGGCCGGCTGCATCAGGATGTTTTCGGGTGTCCAGACGGCGTCGTGGAAATGGGCGGTGCCCAGATACTGGGTCGCGCGCGCCTCGTTCCAGCGTTCGTAACGCTCGCCGAGCATGTCCAGGCCGGCGCAATAGGCGTCGAGCGCCTCGACGCCGGACGCCGTCGCCGCCGCGTGGACCTTGCCGCGCACGCTCCACTGACACTGGATCTGATGGTTCTGCACGATCTCCGACAGCCATGCGATCGCCGTGCGGTTCAGGCGCATCTGGCGGAAGTCACGCTCGGGATCGTCCATCTCGATGTTGTGCGGCAGATCGATAATGAAGCCGGAGTTGCGGCCCGACGCATTGCGCCCGATACGCTGGGCCTCGACCAGCGCCACCTTGTCGTTGGGGCGCAGCTCGCCCAGACGCCGCGCCGCGCCCAGCCCGGCAAAGCCGGCGCCGACGACGACCCAGTCAGCCTGCTGATCGCCGGTCAGAACGTTCGGCGGGCCGTGATCGGGCAAAATCGCGTACCAGCCATTCGTCTTGTCGTCACGCGGCAGATTGGTGACCCGCATCGTTCCACTCCCGATCTACACCCGGGTGAGAGTTAGTCACCGGGAGCTTCGGTGGTCAAACAGGAAGTTTGGCACCGGCGATCACCGTCGGCATACCGAGCAAACCGGCCTGACAATGTAAAGGCGCGTCAACGGGTTAACGCTGCCCGCGGGTCGTCAGTACTCCAGGAAGGCGAGCGGGTCGGAGTGATGGGCGATCATCTTCCACGTGCCGTCTTCCTTGCGAAACACGTTGGTGCCGCGCATCGTCACGTTGACCATGTTGCCATCGCTGTCCCGGTTTGTGGTTTCGGCGCGATGGTGCGTCACGGCAAGCCCATCGCCGACGGTAACGTGCCGTTGTGTCGTATGGATCTCGCCGCCCAGGTTGAGCGCCGCCTGTTTCTCCCAGTCCTCCAGCACGGCCGGCCATCCGGTCAAAAAGACCCCGGCGGGGCCCATGTAGACGACATCGTCAGCGTGAGACCACAAGTCCGTCATCGGACCGAGGTCGCCGATAAACATGGCGTTCAGCGCCGCGAAGAACTTGTCAGCGGCCTCACCGACTGCTTGTTTCTCATCCATCTCCGTCTCCCATCACTCTTGCCCTTCCATCATTCTATGATCGTGGCGACCGCCGATGTCACCACCGTGACATCGCGCCGGGTTCAGAGCGCGCGATGATCGGTGCCCTCGCCCGGCGTGATGAAGACGAGATCGCCGGGTTTGCGCATCACAATGCGGTGCCACACGCCTTGGGGCACGATGAAGGCCTGGCCGGCGTCAAGCGGCACGCGCCGCTCGCCTTCCGGCTGATCGAGAACGACGTCGACCGCGCCGGACAGCAAGATCAATACCTCTCCACCAGCGGGGTGCCGCTCCCAATGATCGACATCGCCGCTGATGTGTGACGCCGTGATCATGCGGCCGTCATAGACACGCTCGCCCGCCATCAGTTCCGGCCAGAAGGTGTCGGTGACCGGGACCGGGTGCGCGCCGTCGCGGCTATCCAGATGCACGAAGGTGGTGAAGAGATCGAAGGTCGACATGGCGAAGGACCGTCACGCCTTCTTGCGCGGTGTCACCGCCGGGTGCACGTCGGTCTTGCTGCCCGACGGCGAGTTGGCGGCGGGGGCAACGGCGAAGAAGAACGTCGCCTTTTCGTCGGCCTCGTAGATCAGCTCGGTGCCTTCCGGCAGCCACATGATGTCGCCCGGTCCCATATCATGAACATCGTCGCCGACGACGATGCGCATGGTGCCGTCGATGCCGAACAGCATCTCGTCATAGGTGACGGTCCAGGGAATGCTGCAGTTCTCGAAAACGCCGATACCGCCGCCCAGCTTCTGACTGACGGCGCCGTTGACCGTGGCGATGACGTTGCCGCCGCCTTCGCCAGGCATCAGGTCGAACCCGAAACCTCGAAACATCTTCGCTTCACTCATGGATCATACATCCCCCTCAGGTTGATCGTCTGAGCCTACCACACGTTCCGACGGCCGGCTGAACCAGACCAACGCGATGAGGCCGATCACCAGACACGTCGCCGCCGTAACGCCGAAGACAAGCTGATAGTCGTTTGTCATGACGAGAATGATGCCCAGGATCGTCATGCCGATGGTGCCACCGAGCAACTGACTGGTCAGCATGACGCCGCCCGCCTGACCTTGTTTTTCGATGGGCAGCGCATTGGCCACCGCGCGCATGGGCGGCACGAAGAGAATGGGTTGGGTCAAACCGATCAGGATGAGACCCGGCACCATGATCATGAATCCGGCGCCGTCCGCGGTCGCCGCGAGCCAGACGAAACTGACGAAGATTGCGGTCAGGCCGATCAGGGCCGGCCGGCGCTCGGCGAAGCGGTCGGTGATCGGCCCGATGAAAAAGGCCGAGAACGGCAGCAGCGCGACGGCCCACAACATGGCAAGTCCCGCCTGGATCGCGTTCATGTCCAGCGTGTGTTGAAAGTAGACGGCGCCGAAGATGAAGAGGGACGTCTTCGAAAACTGCCCCATGAAGATGATCAGATTGGCCGAGGCCATCGTGCGGTTCGCAAAAAGGTCCACCTCGATCAGCGGCGCGCGCACCTTGAACTCGATCGCGACGAACGCGACGAGTGACAGAATGCCGACCACGATCAGTGCCAGGACGGGAAGGCTGGTCCAGCCCCAGTCCGGGCCCTGCATCAAACCCATCACCAAAAGACCCAAGCCGGCGACCAGAGTTATCAGGCCGCGTTTGTCGACGCGCGGGGCGTCGCCCTGGCGCGGCGGATCGCGCCAGAAGGCGAGCACGAGCGCGGCAATCGCAACAACGAGGAACGGGTTGACCCAGAAGATCCAGCGCCATGAGAGGTATTCGGTGAAGGCGCCGCCCAGGAGCGGGCCGCAGGCAAGAAAGAACGTGCCGGTGGTGCCATAGATACCGAGCGCCAGACCCCGTTGCTCGGGCGGAAAGACGATCATCATCATGGCCATGGAGCCGGGCAGCACAATGGCCGCGCCGATGCCCTGCAAGGCACGCGCCACGATGATCCACGTCTCGTTCTGCGCGAAACCGGCGGCAACCGACGTCGCGCCAAAAATGACGAGGCCCAGAATGAAAAACCGTCGGAGCCCGACCATGTCGCCGAACTTGCCCATGGCGGCCGCAAGCGCGGCGAAGACGACCAGATAGGCGTTGACGACCCAATGGGAACCGGTCTCGCTGAGGCCGAGATCGCGCCGCATGGTCGGCAGTGCGACACCGACGATGGTTTCGTCGAGCACCATGAGGCCAAGCGACGCGCCCATGGCGACAAGGATGATCCACTTGTGGCTCTTGCTCTCGGCCAAGGCCTAATCTCTCCCTGCGATCACGCCGGACCGGCACCAGGCACATCTCACGGCGACGGTTTTCGCTCGCGCACGAACCAGGCCCAGGCCAAGACGGCGACCACGATGTTGAGACCGACCGTGGTCGCGAAGACGATCTGGAAGTCGCCGGTCATGACCAGGACGATGCCCAGCACCGTCATGCCCATGGTGCCGCCCAACAGTTGGCCGGTCAGCATGATCCCGCCGGCCTGCCCCTGCTTTTCGTCGGGCAGCGCATTGGCGACGGCGCGCATCGGCGGCACGAAGAAGAAACTGACGGCGATGCCCATCACCAGGAAGCCCGGCATCAGCCACCAGAAGCTCGAACCGTCCGCCAGGAAAACGATCCAGACGAAGGCGGCGATGTTGATCACCAGGCCAAACAGGGCGGGCCGGCGCTCGCCCCATTTGTCGGTGAGCTTGCCGACGGTGACGGCCATGATGATGACCGGCGCGGCGGCCCACAGGATGGCGACGCCTGCCTCCAATGCGCCCATGTTCAGCACATGCTGCAGATAGAGCGCGCCGAGAATGTAGATCGACGTCTTGGAGAACTGGCCGGTGAAGATCAGAAGATTGGCCGTCGCCAGGGTGCGGTTGGCGAACAGGTCGACCTCGATCAGCGGCGCGCGATGGCGCAGTTCGATCACCACGAAGGCGATCAGCGAGACAGCCCCGGCCACGATCAAGATAAGGATGGCGGGCGAACCCCAGCCCCACTCGGGCCCCTGCATCAACCCCATGACGAGCATGCCGAGACCGGCCGCCAGCGTGACAAAGCCGGCGCTGTCGAACCGTTCGGTCTGGGGCGTGCGCGGCGGATCGCGCCACACGACCAGCACCACGATCGCGATGACCAGGACGATCAGCGGATTGACCCAGAAGATCCAGCGCCAGGTCAGGAACTCGGTGAAGAGGCCGCCCAGCAGCGGGCCGGACGCCATGAAACACGAACCGATCGAGCCATAAATGCCGATCGCCACGCCGCGTTCGGCGGGCGGGAACACCATCATCATCATCGCCATGGAGCCCGGCAGGATGATCGCCGCGCCGACGCCCTGTAGCGCGCGCGCTGTGACAATCCACGCTTCGTTCTGGGCGAAGCCGGCGGCCAGCGACGTCACCGCGAAGATGGCGAGACCCAGCATGAAGAAACGCCTGAGCCCGACGATATCACCCAGCTTGCCCATCGCCGCGGCAAGCGCGGCGAACACCAACAGATAGGCGTTAACGACCCAGTGGGAAGCCGTTTGGCTTAGATCGAGATCCTGCCGGATGGTCGGCAGCGCGACGCCGACGATGGTCTCGTCGAGCACCATGAGACCGAGCGAGGCGCCCATGGCGCCAAGCACCCACCACTTCTTGTTACCGGTCTCCGTCAAGCGCCTTGCCCCCCATGCGATGCCCGTGACCTCTAGCGCGGATCGCGACTAATCTGAGCCGTTGAGCGACTCAGACTAATCGCGTGAATCCGCTCTAGATCAAACAGTTAGAGCAGATTCACGCACTTTATCTGGATCGCAAGCGATTCAGATAAAGTGCGACCTGCTCTAGCGCGTGATGCTCTCACGTTCGCGGGCGATTGAGTACCGGCCATTTAACGGCGTTTCTGCCAGCAGCGGTCAGGCCCAAGACATCCGGATCAGCGCTGGTTCGTCCGGTAGTTTTCGTCGACGAAGAACGGCGCCGGCTCGGGCGCGAGCGGCTGCTTCGACAGGATGATGTCCGACGCCTTCTCAGCCACCATGAACGTCGGCGCATTCGTGTTCGAGCTCGTCTCATCGGGAAACACCGAGGCATCGACAACACGCAGACCGTCGACCTCGCGGACTTCCAGGTTTGGCGTGCAGACGGACATGTCGTCCGTTCCCATGCGGCAGGTGCCGCAGGGATGATAGGCGCTCTCACCGTTCTGGCGGACGAAGGCATCGATGTCGTCGTCGGTGCGGGCATCGGCGCCGGGGCCGAACTCCGCGCCGCGAAACGGATCGAAGGCGCGTTGCATGGCAACCTCGCGCGCGATCTCAACGCAGTGTCTCATGTCGACAATGTCGTTTTCCGTCGCCAGATAGTTCGGATTGATCAGCGGCGCGTCATGCGGGTTCGCCGAGGCCAGACGAACGGTGCCGGTGCTTTCAGCCCGCAACGTACCAATGCCGAAGTTGAACCCGTGTTGTCTACTGACCTGCCAGCCATCGAGCAGCACCGGCTTGAAGTGAATCTGCATATCCGGATGTTGGACGCCGGCCTTGCTTCTGACAAAGGCACCGACATCCACATTGTTTGTGCTGGCCGGCCCGCTATGCGCGATGAACCACCGCAAACCAGCCATGAGCATCTTGTCGCGGCGCGCATAAGCGTTCAGGCATATGGGGACCTTCGACTCATACTGAACGAAGATATAGAGGTGATCCTGAAGGTTCTGCCCGACACCCGGAAGGTCGGCGATGACAGGAATCTCATGCGCCTTCAGGTGATCGGCCGGCCCGACGCCCGACAGCATCAGAAGCTGAGGCGTGTGGAAAGCGCCGGCGCAGAGCACGACCTCCTTCTCCGCGCTCACCTCATGCATCCCGCCTTGTTTGGTGTATTGGACACCGACAGCGCGCCGGTTCGAGAACAGAATCTTCTCCGTCAAGGCGCCGGTCTCGACGGTCACCGTCGGGCGCCAGTCAGCGTGCCGCAGATACGCGTGGGACGCACTGGCGCGAACGCCACCCGAGACATTCATGTCGAACGCGCCGAAACCTTCCTGTTGGTAACCGTTGATGTCGTCGGTCAGCGGATAACCGGCTTCGACGCCCGCCTCCAGAAACGCCGCGTTGATCGGATGACGTGCGGTCCCTTTTTGCACCGCGATCGGGCCGTCGCCGCCCCGGTATTGGTCGGCGCCTTCGCCGTAGCGTTCGCATCGCTTGAAGTAGGGCAGCACGTCGGCATAGGACCATCCCGACGCGCCTTTGGTCGCCCATCGGTCATAGTCGAGCGCGTGGCCGCGCAGGAACACCATGCCGTTGATCGATGATGAACCGCCAAGCGCCTTGCCGCGTGGCTGGAAGACCGATCGGTCGTCCATGTGCTGCTGGGGTGTGCTCCGGAAGGCCCAGTTGAAGGGGCCGCCTTCAAAGTTGCGGCCGAAGGCGCTGGGCATGCGGATCGTCCAGTGACCGTCGCCCGGGCCGGCTTCCAGCAGAAGGACCGTGTTCTCGCCGCCTTCGGCCAGCCGCGACGCGACGACGCAGCCGGCCGTTCCCGCGCCGACCACGATGTAGTCAAACGAACTCACGCGCCCTTCCCGAACCAGTCTGATCCACTGCCGCGAACGGCACTGCTTTCTAGGTCAAAACCGGTTGTATTGGAAAGGCCCGATCACACCTTGGCGCGCGCGCCCGGTCAGCCCGCGCATCCCCGAAGCCATACCCGCATCGAAACAGGGCCTCTGGCATCGCCCCGAATGAGAGCACGGGCAATGAGCGACTGACGCCGACCCGTCCGGAAACACGGGTTGGCCAAGCCTGACGGTCCCAGAGATTGCATCTGCGGTCAGTCGTTAAAGAGCCTGGCCTTCAGGTCATCCTTAATCTGCTCATGCGTCGCGTACCGCTTGAAGAGATAGGTTCCCAGGCAGGCACCGAAAACGAAGACAGCGACAAACACCGCCAATCCCAACCAGAAAGGCCAGACGACAAAGGCCCAAAGCCCGATAAGGCCGAAAACAAGGGGAACGACCACCTTGATCCACGGCGCCATGTCCAACTCCTTTCGTCAGACGACACCGGCACGCATCTGGTGACTTGCCATCTCTTAGCCGAGCAGCGCGTCTTTCACCCAGCTCTGGAAGGCATGCACGCAGTGCTCGCTGTCGCCGGGCTCGCCCGGCTTGGTGAAGAAGCGGCCCTGGTAATAGCCGCGCGACTTGATGCCGCGCTGGACGCCCTCGTTCAGCGCCGCGTCTTCCGGTCCCAGGTTGTTGTTGAACCAGAACTCCGAGCCGCGCGTGGTCGGGTCATCGGATTCGCCGGGAATGTCGAAATAGGGGTTCTCGACGACGCAGGTCTCCGGGCCGGTCGGGCGCATCAGAAAGGTCGAGATCATGTTGGCATAGGGCCAGGAATAGATGATCCAGTCCGGCCACATGTAGAGCGTGATGAAGTAAGGCGTCTGGCCGCCCTTGCCGTCGGCCGGGAACGGGTAGACGCCGGTCTTGTTTTCGCCTGGCGGCGCGATGATGGCGAACCAGTTCTCGTGCACCTCAAGCTTGGTGCCCGCCATGTCGATGATGTCGCAGAGCTCGCGGTGGCAGGGACCGGAGTTCGGGAAGTGGTAGCCTTCGATCGCGTTCTCGACGACGACCTTCCAGTTCGCCTTGATGTCGAAATCCTTGCCGCTGGCCGGCACGACGCGGTCGACATCGGGGAACCACTTGTAGATCGCTTCTTCCATGCCCGGCGCCCACGCGTTCATCGGTTTGGCGTCGGGGTCCAGATTGACGAAAATGAAGCCGCCGAACTCCTGTACGCGGACCGGCCGAAGCGAGAAGTCGGCCTTGTCGAACCCGGCGACAGCCTCGCAGTTGCGCGCGCTCCTCAGGCTGCCGTCCAGCCCATAGGCCCAGGCGTGATAGGGGCACGTGATGACCGCCTTGACGTTGCCCTTGCCCTGCAGAAGCTCGTGGGCGCGGTGCTGGCAGACATTGTGGAAGGCCTTGAGATGGCCGTCTGCGCCGCGAATGACGAAGACGCCCTGGCCCTGCACGTCGACGGTGGCGTAATCGCCGCGGTTCGCGAGCTCGCTCTTGTGACAGACGACGCGCCAGGACCGATGGAAGATCTTCTCGACCTCCTCGGTATAGACCTCCGGCCGGAAGTACCACGGCGACGGCAGCGTGAACGACGTGCCGGCGTCTTCGGTGAAGTTCTCGGTCGCGAACGCGTTGGGGGTGGCCATGGCGAACTCCGCAGGCATGAACGGTTATTGAACGATCGTACAAGAACCGCCCGCGGTCTTCAAACCCTTATGCCACGCCCCTCTCAGGCAAGCATGGCGCGGGCGGCCCAGCGGTGGAAGCAGTGGGTCGGCTGTTCCATGACCGGCGTCAGGACGCCGCCGTCGAAGCCGGGCGAGGCGCGGCCGGCCTGCATGCCTTCGCACACGCCCTGATCCTCGGCGAAGATCTCGTTCCAGCCGGCGGTCACCTGGCGACGCACGTCGTCATAATCGGGGCCCAGGGGCGCTTCGCCGACGTAATAGATATCGAAGGTCTCGCTGACCCGCCCGGCGCCGTCAGGCAACAGTCGCACGGCGTAAAAGTGGTCGAAGTGAATGCCGAGCAGGATGTTCGGAAAGTGCGCCACGTATTCGGCGCGCGTCGCCCATGCCTCCGGCAGATCGGGGAACACCGGCAGCGCGGGACCCGTGCGTTCGGGGCTATAGACCAGGCTGCCCTGCCCGGCGAAGCGGCCGTCGACGACGATGTCGTAGTGGTCTTCCAGCCGCGAATAGCTGTTCAGGCCGGGATGCACCATCGGCAGGTGATAGGCCTCGCAGTAGTTCTCGACCGCCAGCTTCCAGTTGCAGTCGAGGTCGAACCCGATCACCGAATCCGCGCCGCCATGGCGGATCAGACTTTGGTCGAACATCGACCAGCGCTCGGCGAGCGGACGGATGAAATCGTCGAACGAGACGCCGTCGCCACTCAGATTAACGAAGATCTGGTCGAACCAGATGGCACTCCTGACCTGCTTCAGGCCGAACTTGCCGCTGTCGAAACCGGGGCAGGTATGAATGCCGGAGCCGCCGACATGGGGCGTCGTGCGCAGCGCGCCGTCAAAGCCATAGGCCCAGTTGTGGTAGGGGCAGGTCAGGACGGCGCCGGCGTGGCCCGCCTCGGTCACCAGGGTCATGCCGCGGTGGCGGCAGACATTGTGGAAGACGTTGACCGCGCCGTCGCGCGCGCGCACGAAGAAGAGCGGCATGCCGAGCAGGTCGACCGGACGGACATCGCCGGCCTCCGGCACCTCAGACGCGCGCCCGATCGCGACCCAGGAGCGCGCCCACATGCGGTCGCGCTCCAGCGCCAGATAGGCGTCGGAGGTATAGGCCTGGTTGGGCAGGCCGCGCGCCTCGCCCAAGGGCGCTTCGATGGCGGCCAGGTCCGGCAGTTCGAGAGACGGGTTATCGGTCGCAGGCAAAACGGACATGGCGCGTTCCCGGATAAAGGCCTTAAGGGTGACCATGATTAGGGGTCAAAACGGGATCCGCGAAAACTTCACAAATACTCAGCGTTATCATACGTTGAAGTTATGGATCGCCTGCGCCGCAGCCTGCCCTCGCCGACCGGGCTGGTCACCTTCGAAGCCGCCGCGCGTCACCTGAACTTCACGCGTGCGGCGGAGGAGCTGGGCGTCTCCCAGGCCGCCGTGAGCCGTCAGATCAAGGCGCTTGAGGGCAATCTCAGCGTATCGCTGTTCCACCGGGCCGCGCGCCGGGTGCGCCTGACCCGCGAAGGCGAGCGCCTGCGCGATG
>JANQGO010000365.1 GCA_028277285.1 Alphaproteobacteria bacterium
CTGTGGGACCTGGAGGCCAAGATGACCGGCGAACCGGTGTGGCAACGCGCCGGGCTTGAACAACCCGGGAATCTGACCACCGCCTACACGCTGAGCATCGACACGCCCGAGGCGATGGGTAAGGCGGCCGCCGAGGCGGCCCACCGGCCGCTCCTGAAGGTGAAGCTGGACGGCGAGGATGTGCTGGCCAGGCTCCAGGCGGTGCGTAAGGGGGCGCCTGAAAGCCGCCTCGTGGTCGACGCCAACGAGGCGTGGTCGGTCGATTTGCTCAGGACCATCGGTGATGACCTGAAGGCGTTGGGTGTCGAGATGATCGAGCAGCCGCTGCCCGCCGGCGATGATGCCGGCTTGGCCGGGCTGGACTGTCCGATCGTGCTGTGTGCCGACGAGTCCTGCCATGGCGCCGACACGGTGGCCGAGCTGAGGGACCGTTACGGCATGGTCAACATCAAGCTCGACAAGACCGGCGGGCTGACCGGTGCGCTCGAACTGCGCCGCGCCGCCCAGGACGCCGGCATGGCCATCATGGTCGGCTGCATGGTCGCGACGTCGCTTGCCATGGCGCCCGCCATGCTGGTCGCCCAGGGCGCGGCCGTGGTCGACCTGGACGGGCCGCTGCTGATGAAGGAAGACCGCGAGCCGGGCATCCGCTTCGACGGTAACACCATGCACCCGGCGCCATCGGCGTTGTGGGGTTGAGCATGCAGCGGCTATGTGACCAGGAATAGAGACGTTCGGGATATCGTCTAGCCGAGTTCAGACGTACATGGTTGTCACTGTTCTCCGTGTTCAGTCTGTCTCATCATAGGGGCCAAACAGAGGGGACATCGTGGCTGCCCGCAAGAGCACGATACCGGTCTGGATCCGAAGACCCCGGCACACGGCGATCTGGTCGTATCGACAGGCGACATCGCGCGGCCGGCGGCTACCTGCGTTTATCGTGATTGGCGCTCAGAAGTGCGGCACGTCGAGTCTGTTTGCCTATCTGGCCCAGCATCCGTTGCTGATTCCGGCGTTTAAGAAAGAGGTGCACTACTTCGATGGCGGCAACAATCCGGCCTGCGACGATTTTCTAAGGGGTCCGTCCTGGTACCGAGCGCATTTTCCTCTGGAGAGGAATCTTGCTCATGAAGCCATGACATTTGAGGCAACGCCGCGCTATCTGTTCGATCCCTTGGCGCCGAGACGTATTCACGAACTGGTGCCACAGGCAAAGCTGATTGTGCTGATGAGAGATCCGACCGAGCGCGCGATTTCTCACTACTTTCACAGCGTGCGCCAGAGCCTTGAGAGCGAACCAATTCGCCACGCCCTAAAGGGCGAGGAAGCGAGGCTGGAGAAAGTCATCGAAACCGGGCAATACAAGAGCAGGGCGTTTATCCACCATTCCTACAAGGCACGGGGATTGTACAAGCAACAGATCGAGCGATTTCTGCCGTACTTTGGTTTTGAGCGGATGCTTTTTCTGAGCAGCGAGGCCCTGTTTTCGACGCCGGCAGCCGTGATGGAGGAAACCTTCCGATTTGTCGGTGTCGACCCGAAAGCCGCGGTGAACGATCTGTCACCACGCAACGTTACAGCCAACAGAAAGCCTGTTGATCAAGACATCTATCGTTACCTCGGAGACTATTTCAGGCCCCACAATGAGGAGCTCTATGCGATGATCGGGAAGCGTTTCGACTGGGACAGCACGTAAGCGAGCACATGTCTGGGGAGGTATGAAAGTGGCGGTAACGTTTCAGAGTTCGACGCCTGTCCTGCGCTCGACCGATTATGTCCGCAGCCGCGCGTTCTTCACCGACATCCTGGGCTTCAGCGTGGTCGAGGAGGGCGGCGATCCCCCGCGTTTCGGCATCTTCGCGCGCGACCGCGCGCCCGTCTTCGTGAACGCCTGGGATGGCGGCCCGCCGCCGTCGCCGGGCGGCTGGGACGCCTACATCCATGTCGACGACGTCGATGCGCTGCACGAGGCCCTCAGCGCGGCGGGCGCGAACGTGACCCGCACGCCGGAGGTGACGGTGTATGGCATGCGCGAGTTCGAGGTAAAGGATCCCGACGGCAACGTGTTGTGCTTCGGCGTCGACGCCGACAAGACCTGATCGCAACGAGCTTGCCAAAGACCGCGAAACGATCCATGATTGCGAATGACTTGCATTCTCAATCACTGGGCGGCTGATGCCGTTAGGATTGATCGCGGCGTGATGCCCCGCGCCGGCGCGCCGCACGGCAGCAACGGAGCGGGCCAGCCTTCACAAGGCATTGGCGGCGCCCATGCCGCTGCCGGACCGGCAGAGCGTGACCGCACCAATGGCGCCGGACCGCCCGGCCGGCGGGCGCCATTGCGGCCCGACGACTTCGCGACGCTCGCGGTGTTGGGTGTTGTGCGCGAGGGCTGCGCCGCCTTTGACGAGGTGTTGACGGCGGCCAAGGCGTTGGCCGATGCCGACTGGCAGCCGACCGCCGACGTGTTGGCCGCGGCCATGACGCGCGTGCTTGACGACGCGCTGTTGCGTCAGGGCGCGGATGGTTTTGCGATCACCGATGACGGCGAAGCGTGCCTTAAGGCATTGATCGAGGCGGCGCCGGCATCTTCGCGCGGCGCAGCGGCGCGCACGGCGGCGGCACTCAAGGTCTGCTTCCTGGACGTGCTCGATCCGGCAGCGCGCCAGGATGTGTTGGACGACCTGATCGGTCTCCACTGTCGCGACCTTGATGCGCTGATCGACGGGTGTGGTGGATGTCCGGCCGCGGGTACCTGTCCGCGACTGTGGATCGCCCGCGAGATTGCGCGTATGAAGAGTGAGATTGCGTGGCTGTGCGATCTGAAGCAGTCGTTGCCCGAAGCCTAAGCCGCGCCGGTCAAGGGAGATTTGGAATGAACGAAATGTCGAACGGCCGCTTCAGCAATGTCGTGAGCGACGCCGCCGAACTGCGCGCCATCGTCGGTGAGATCTATCCGGCGGCGGTGACCAAGGTGATCGATCATCTGGACGAATTCTGCGTCGGCTTTATCGAAAATTCGCCGTTCTTCGTCATCGGGTCCGGCGGCGGCGAGCGCGATGTCGACGTGTCGCCAAAGGGCGATCCCGCCGGATTCGTGAAGGTGCTGGACGCGAAGACGCTTGCCATTCCCGACCGGCCCGGCAACGCGCGCATGGATACCTTCCTGAACGTGCTGGAAAACCCGAAGGTTTCGCTGATCTTTCTGGTGCCCGGCCGCAAGGACACCCTGCGTGTCGGCGGCACGGCGCAGATCGTGCGCGACGAGGCCTTGCGCCGCTCGATGGCCGAGCAGGGCAAGGTGCCCGACTTCGCCATGGTCGTTCACGTCGAGCGTGCGTTGTTCCATTGCGCCAAATGCATGGTGCGTTCGAGCCTGTGGGATCCCAAAGGCTGGCCCGACAAGTCGGGCATGCCGAGCCTGGGCGCCGCACTTGCCGCGCACTGCAAGCTGAACGAGACGGCCGAGGAGGTCGATGCGGAACTGGAAGCCGACGAGCGCGAAGGGCTCTATTAGCCGCGCCACTTGCCCTCAAAGACCAGCTCCTGCAAGGGCGTGCGCTGTGCCCAGCCCTTAACCTCCAGTTCCGGCCGCGTGTAGAGTTCGTCGACATAGCCCAGGCACAGATAGGCGACGATCTCGATGGCGTCGGGGATCTCCAACAGGGCCTTGAGATCGGCATCGTTGAAGATGCTGACCCATCCCATGCCGATGTTCTCCGCGCGGGCCGCCAGCCACAGGTTCTGCACCGCGCAGACCGTGCTGTAGAGATCCATGTTCGTGTTGTGGGTTCGCCCCAGGATCACATCGCCGCCTCTCGCGCGGTCGCATGTCACGCAGATATTGACGGGCGCCTGGCGGATGCCCTCCAGCTTCAACGACCGGTAGCGCGATCGACGCTCGCCGTCGAACTTGGCGGCGGCTTCTTCGTTCGCCTTCAAAAACGCCTGCCACAGTCGTTCGCGCTCGGCCGGATCGCGTATGACGATGAAGTTCCATGGCTGCATGAAACCGACGGAGGGCGCGTGATGCGCGGCATCCAGCAGCCGCAGAAGAACCTCCTGCGGAATCGGATCGGCCAGGAACTCGTTGCGCACGTCGCGGCGCGAATAGATGGCTTTGTAGACGGCGTCTCGTTCGTGTTCGCTGAACGGCGCCACGGGCGCGAGCGCAGGTGTCTTGTGCATTGTTTGATCCCCAACAACACATGAAAACGCCTGCTCTGCCGTCCACGCGGAACGAGGCTATGGTGTCTGGCCGGTCTTCTGACTGAGGTTCATTTGATCCACGCGCCTTCCCGGAAAACTCCAGTGGCATCTCGCGCGGACCATCACCTTCACAGCGGTGGGCACGTGCCGGAGTTTCACCGGCTTCCCGATTCTCCCGCCTGGAACAGCTCCCGTTCCAGGCAGGCACCAGACAGAGGTATGTGCACACGGAACCTTGCCGAGGGCAAGTCGGAAAACCGTGAATGGGACGGCGACATGTCTCGTTCCGTCAGGCCGCCGGCCGGGCCGTGAACCGGTGGCGGCACAGAAGGCCGTCGGTCAGCGCGCCGAGATAGCCGTGCCACTTGGCAAGACGCTCGTCGTAGGCCTTGTCGCCAAGCAGTGCCCTAAGGTCGGTCCGGCTGGCCGTGTCGGCTTCGATTTGGCGGCGGCATGTGGCGATATAGGCGTCGGTCTGGTCGAGATCTTCCTCCAATGTCCAGCCGGTGGCGCGCAGCAGGTCGGGGTAGCTGGCCTCGGCCTCGACGAATGGGGTGCCGCTGGCAACGGCGCGCGCGTGATCGTCCGTGCCGAGGCCGGCCGTCACCGAGACAACGGCGAAGACCATGTGCCCGCCCGGCTGGATGATCCGGCGGCATTCCCTCAAGACGGCGGCTTTGTCCGGCAGACAACACAGGACATCACTGTGCCAGACGGCGTCGAACCGGTCTGACTTGAAGGGGAGCGCCGTGCAGTCGCAGAGAACCGCGCGGCACCGTTCCGTCAGGTCATCCGTCGCGATCCGCTCGGCGGCGATGCGCAAACCGACCTCGGCCATATCGACCAGGGTGACGTCACAGCCCGAGGTGTCGCTGATGTAGATGCCTGGCCAGCCGACGCCGGCACCGATATCGAGCAGGCGCATGCCGGGTGCCAAGCCCAGTGTCGTGACCATGGCATCGGCCTCGTCGCGGGCCGTCCAACTGCTGCCGCCGTAGTCGCAGCCCAATACCCGACCCTCGATAGCGCGCATGACCGGCGCGCGGGTTCGGGCATAGGTCGCGTCGAAGTCGATGGTTGGGGTTTGCTCTGGGGAGAGGCTGGTCATGCTGCCGGACGCTCCGGCGCCAGCGGCTCGTGCCCGCGGATCAGATCGGCGGCGCGCTCGGCAATCATGATGACGGCGGCGTTGATGTTGCCGCTGGTCAGCCGCGGCATGACCGAAGCGTCGACCACCCGCAGACCTTCCGTGCCGAAGACTCTGAGCTCCTGATCGACGACGGCGCCGGGGTCGCCGTCGACACCCATGCGGCAGGTGCCGAGCGGGTGGTGAACGGTGATCGCGGTATTGCGGATGTGGTTGTCGATATCCTCCGGTGACGTCTTGGCGGCGCCGGGCAACACTTCGGCTTCGATAAACGGCTGCATGGCGGGTGTCGCGGCGAGGTTGCGCGCGATGTCGAGGCTTGCGCGCGCGACGCGCCAATCCTTGTCGGTCCTCAGGAAGTTGGAGTGGATCAGCGCCAGCGCCGTGGGATCGTCGCTCGCCAGGGTGACGCGGCCCCGGCTTTCGGGTTGCAGCGAGACCGCGCGGAACACGAACCCGTCGTTGAACGGCTGCTTGAAGGGTTTGAGGTAGGGCCAGGCCGGCAGAGGCGCGGCGGTGAACAGCATCTGGATATCCGGCACCGGTTCGCTGGCATCGGACTTCAGGAACGCGGTGATGCCGCCCGGCACGTCGGCGGCGTAGCCGGTACCGGTCAGATAGGCGCGCGCCATGTTGAGGGCCGCGCGGTCATAGCGCATGGCGCGCATGAACGGGCTGGGCGGTTCCTTGCGCCGGTACATCACCATGACCGACACGTGATCCTGCAGGTTCTGCCCGACGCCTTTCAGATCCGCGCGCGTCGTTATGCCGTGGCTGGCGAGGTGGTCGGCATCGCCGATGCCCGACAGCATCAGAAGCTGGGGCGCGTTGATGACGCCGGCGGCGATGATGACCTCGCGCTCGGCATGGATGGCGTAGGGCGAACCGTTGCGCCGGACCTCGACGCCGGTGGCGCGGGGCCCCTCGAACAGGATCTTGGTCGTCAGCGTCTGGACCTCGACCGTCAGATTGGGTCGTTTCAGCGCGGGCCGCAGATAGCCGGTCGCGCCGCTGCAACGCCGACCGTCTTTGATCGTCATTTGCAGGCGGCCGAAACCTTCCGGCTCGGCGCCGTTGTAGTCATCGGTCCAGCCATAGCCGGCCTCGGCGCTGGCGGCGGCGAACGCCTCGACCAGGGTATCCCGGTACTTGCAGGTCTGAACGCCGAGCGGTCCGTCGCCGCCGCGCCACGGGTTCTCGCCGCCCTCCCAGGTCTCCTGTTTCTTGAAATAGGGCAGCGCGTGGGCGAAGGACCACTGGTCCAGGCCCGCCGCCGCCCAGGCGTCGTAGTTACCGGGATGGCCGCGCACATAGGCCATGGCGTTGGTCGACGACGAGCCGCCGACCACCTTGCCGCGCGCGCATTCGACGCGGCGCCCGGCGACATTGTCTTCGGGCTCGGAGAAGTACATCCAGTCGTGCAGGCGCTTCTGCAGGATCTGGCCCCAACCGAGCGGGACGTGGATCAAGGGGTCGCGGTCCCAATCGCCGGCCTCGATCAGCAGCACGCGCGCGGACGGGTCATCCGAGAGGCGGTTGGCGAGTGTGCAGCCCGCCGACCCGGCGCCGACAATGACGTAATCATAGGCTTCGTGTTTGGCCATGGCGCAGACTAGTTCAGCCGTCCGGCAATGAGAAATGCCATGGCGCCTAGAGGCTGGGCGCCCGCTGTTTGTCGCGATGCTCCGCCAGGAAGTCGATGAACAGGCGCAGCAGTTCGAGACGGCGGTTCTGTTCGGGGTAATAGAGGTAGAACGGCGGCAGGGTGGTGACGTAGTCATCAAGCACCGTTTCGAGGACGCCTGATTCAAGATCGTCTTCGATCACCGAGCGCAGCGACCAGCCGATGCCGTTGCCGTCGCGCACCGCCTGCATGACCGACTGCATGCTGTCGAAGACCAGCCGCGTCGGCGGATCGACGGTCTTGACCTGGCCCTCCTCAATGAACTGCCAGTCCCAGATCCGGTTGGCGGTGACGAACCGGTAGCGAACGCATTTGTGGTTCAAGAGATCGCGCGGATGCTCCGGACGTCCGTGGGTGTCCAGATAGGATGGCGCGGCGGAATAGCTGGGTGTGAGGGGCCCGGTCTGGCGCACCGCGACCATACCGGTCGTCAGCCGGTCGCCCAGGCGAAATCCCGCGTGGAAGCCATCCTTGACGACGTCGACCAGCCCTTCGTTGATGGAGAGGTCCAGACACACATCGGGATAGCGCGCCTGGAAGTCGGCCAGCACGGGCGCGATGATCATCTTGTAGGCGCTGCGCGGCAGGGTCAGGCGCAAGGTGCCGGTGTTCGACTTGCCGATGACGCGCGTGCCCTCGACCGCGTCGATGATTTCCTGGAACGCGGGCGCGGCCCCGGCCAGCAGCGTGCGCCCGGCCTCCGTCAACTCGATCGAGCGGGTCGTGCGCACCAGAAGGTCGACGCCGATCCTGCGCTCCAGCGCCTTCAACTGGTGGCTGACCGCCGGCGCGCCGACGCCCAGGGAACGCGCGGCCGCGCGCAGCGAGCCCTCGCGCACGATGGCCAGAAAGACCTCGATACCGCTGATCGGTGTCCGTGACATTATTCAAACAATTTCAGCAGTCTGATATCAGATCAATAGCTATTTGAACAATGTGGTTTCGCCTACGGTGCCCGCATGGTGAAGCCGGGAACCGACATGGCGGCCGCGGACCAGCACACCCATCGCGACCGGGTCGCGCTGGGCATCGTGCTGGTGCTGCTGTCGACGCTCTTCACGTCGTCGACGGACGTGGTCTTCAAGTTCGCCAGCGACAGCGGTTCGATCTGGCAGTACTTCGTGCTGCGGTCCGCGCTTGCCATTCCCGCCCTGCTGGCCATCGCCTTTG
The DNA here is from genome assembly GCA_028277285.1 of Alphaproteobacteria bacterium. Taxonomy (GTDB): domain Bacteria; phylum Pseudomonadota; class Alphaproteobacteria; order SP197; family SP197; genus JANQGO01. The sequence goes on from JANQGO010000365.1 coordinate 8,211, forward strand.
TGTGGGGCGAGGGGGCGCCGACCTGTTCGCGGGCGCTGCGGGCGTGGCCGATGACGCGCTCGCTCCTGTTCGTCCTGATGTTCGTCGTGACCTATACGGCCCTGCCGTTCATCCCGTTGGCGACGCTTGCCGCCGGCCTCTATACGGCGCCGCTGTTCGTCGCCGCCTTGTCGGCCTTGCTGATCGGCGAGCCCGTGCGGTTGCGCGGCTGGTTCGCCATCGCCATCGGCTTCGCCGGTGTGTTGCTGATCCTCAAACCCGGCACCGACGCGTTCACCTGGTTCACTCTGTTGCCGGTGCTGGGCGGTCTCTTCTATGCGCTTCAGGCGCTCGTCACGCGCACCAAGTGCCGCGCGGTACCGCCGGCGACACTCGCCGTCTCGGTCAACGTCGCGCTTGTTGCGATGGGCGCTCTCGTGAGCGTTCTTCTGATCGCCTTGCCGCCGTCGCAGGAGAACGCGGCGGCGTTGCCGTTCGTCTTGGGGCCGTGGCAGGTCTTCGGTCCGGTCGAATGGGGCTTTGTCGTCATTGTCGCGGCGCTGATGGTCGGCAACAGCCTTGTCGTGTCGGCGGCCTATCAAACGGCGCCGCCCTTCATCGTCGCGACGTTCGACTACAACTACCTGGTCTTCATGACCGCCTTCGGGTTCCTGTTCTTTGCCGAGATCCCGGACCTGGCAACCGTTACGGGCATGGTGTTGATCGTCGGCGCCGGCATGCTGGTCGTCCGCCGCGCATGACACGCCATTAGGGGCAGGCGCACTACGCATTTGGGGTCATTGGCGCCCCGCCTATTCACCCCCATATTTGGTGCGGGACAAAACACGCTATGACCCCAAGGCCGGCAAGACGACATGAAACGACCGAATCTAAGACCGAGAGCATGGGCCGGCCTGACGGCCGTTTTCTTGACCGTGATGGCGGCGCCTCCAGCCTCGGCGCTCTTCCTGACGACCTATGGCGAGTTTGCCCGGATGTCTGAGGCCGAGCAGGCGCAGATTGTGGAAAGCGCGATCTACGAGATGATCCAGTACTTCCACAACACCAAGCGGGAAGACAGCAACTCGATCTGCGTCGCCCGCTACTTCTCCGGCTCCTACGGCAGCGACGAAGGCGGTTACGGCGATCTGAACGATGTTCTCGAAGACATGCGCGAGCGCTATGACGCCGGAACGCTCGGCGACGGCGAAGACTCCTATGTCGAACGCGCCGTGCTGAAACTGATCAAGGATAAGTGCGGCGTCTAAACGCGCACACGCGCCGGGCGTGATCCCCGACGTCTAGAACACCAACGCGGCGGCGCGCACCGGGCAACCGGTGCCGTCGCGCATGTTGAGCGGCAGGCAGACGAAGAGGAACTCCTTGCCGGCGAGCCGGTCGAGATTGCACAGCTGCTGGACCATGCATACGCCCTTGGTCAACCAGGCAGCGTGGGTCGGCCACCACCATTCGCTGGGATCGTCCATGCCGATCAGGTCGGTGCAGAAGATGGTGATGCCGCGGCCGACCAGCCATTCGGCGACCTCGGTCGGCACATAGGGCCGGTTCATGGCGAAGCCCGGCTTGCCCCAGTCCTTGTCGGCGCCGGTCCAGCACACCGTCGCCTTGCCGGGACCGAGTTGCTGGCCCGATGCTTTTTCGGCCGCTTCGAAGTCGGCGACGGTGATCGCCTCGCCGTTCTTCTTGTGGGTGAGGTCCAGCAGGTGACCGGGAAGGATGAGCTGCTCCAGCGGCACCTTGTCGACGCCGGCGCCGTCGGGATCGGAATGCAAGGGAACGTCCAGATGGGTGCCGCAGTGTTCGGGCATCAGGATCATGCGCGCTTCCATCGACATCTTGCCGCCGGTGATCTCCGAGAGATAGGCGTGCTCCTCGGTGGTGAAGAAACTCACCTGGCCGCCGATGTTCGGCATGTTGGAATACATCTCGTGGCTGAGATCGATGATCTCGCGAATGGCCGGCACCATGGATCGCCCCCTCTAGGTGTGCTGATGAAGGCGGCAGCTTAGACCGGATGACCGCTTGACCGAAGTCGCTGTCGCTTATGCAACGTGATACCGTCCGAATGCTGTAAGGAAGACAGAAATGTCATTGGGGGCGTTGGTGTTAGAGGGTCCGAAACTGGAAGCACCCGTCGATCTGCCGCGCATCCTGGAACGCGGGCTGGCGGCTAAACCGGACGAACTGGCGCTCGTGTCGCGGCGCATACGCTGGACGTGGCGCGAACTGGACGAGGCGAGCACGCGCTTGGCGCTCATCTATCTGGCGCGCGGTCTGGAGCCCGGCGACCGCGTCGCGTCGCTGTTGCCGAACAGGACCGTCCTGATGATCCACTACATCGCCTGTTTCAAGGCGGGCTTCGTGGCGATGCCGCTCAACTATCGCTATACGCCGCCCGAAATGGACCACGCGATGTCCGTCGGCGGCGCATCGATGCTGGTCGTCCACAGCGAACGCGAGAACGATGTTGCC
>JANQGO010000017.1 GCA_028277285.1 Alphaproteobacteria bacterium
CGGCCTCGGTGCCGATGGCATGCTGGACCGGCCGCGCTTCCGTGCGGTTGATCACCAGATGATCGTGGTCGGTCACCTCAAGCGTCCAGCCGGGCTCGACCACCGTGGTGCTGTTGGCTTCCGCGACGATGGCGGGGCCGGCGATGCGGTGGCCGGGTTTCAGGTCGTCGCGCCGGAAGACCGGCGTGTCGTGGGCGGCGCCGGCGGTGAACATCGACGTGTGCAGCGCGGCGTCCGGCTGATCGCTCGCCGAGCCGGTCGTCGCCGCCTCGTGGACGTCGGAGCCACGGCCGATCGTCTCCACAGCCAGCGACTCGACGATCAGCGGTTTGTCGGGTGCGGCGAAGCCGTAGCGCTGGCGGTGCGCGGTTTCGAAACCGCCCTTGATCGCCGCCAGATCGCCATAGGCGATCTCGAGCGTGCTGTCGGTGCCGTGATAGCGGACCTGCAGGGTTGCGGCGACGGTGATGTCGGCGGGCGCGACGCCTTGGCTGACCAGTTCCTCCCGGCCCTGCTGCTCCAGGTCGCCGATTGTTTCGGCCAGGTGCGGCATCAAGGTCTCGTTCAACTCGTCGTTGACCGGCGCCTGATGGATGACGCGCAGTTCGGCCAAGCCCATGCCGTAGGCCGACAACACGCCGGCGAAGGGGTGCAGAAAGACCGTCGTCATGCCGAGCGCATCGGCGACCAGACAGGCGTGCTGGCCCGCCGCGCCGCCGAAACAGCAGAGCGCGTAGTCGGAAACCGCGTAACCGCGCTGGACGGAGATTTCCTTGATGGCGCGCGCCATGTTTTCGACCGCGATCATCAGAAAACCGTCGGCGACCTCCTGCGGCGTCTTGGTGTCGGACGAGGCTGCGTTGATCTCGGCCGTCAGTGTTTCGAAGGCGTTTGCGACCGCATCGGCGTCGAGCGGCTGGTCGCCGTCCGGCCCGAACACGTGGGGGAACAGGTCGGGCAGGATCTTGCCGGTCATCACATTGGCGTCGGTAATCGCCAGCGGACCGCCGCGCCGGTAACAGGCGGGCCCCGGATCGGCGCCGGCCGATTGCGGACCCACGCGCAGCCGCTGGCCGTCAAAGTGCAGGATCGACCCGCCGCCGGCCGCGACCGTCTTGATCATCATCATCGGCGCGCGCATGCGCACGCCGCCGATCTCGGTATCGCTGGTCCGCTCGAAGACGCCGTTGTAGTGGGAGACATCGGTCGAGGTGCCGCCCATGTCGAAACCGATGATCCGCTCGAACCCCGCCATCTCGCTGGTCCGGACCGCGCCGACCACGCCGCCAGCGGGCCCCGACAGGATCGCGTCCTTGCCCTGGAACCGGAAGGCGTCGACCAGGCCGCCGTTCGACTGCATGAAGAGCAGGCGGGTATCGCCCAGCTCCGACGACACGCGGTCGATGTAGCGGCGCAGGATCGGCGACAGGTAGGCGTCGACCACGGTCGTGTCGCCGCGGCTGACCAGCTTCATGAGCGGCGTCGTCGCGTGCGACGTCGAAATCTGGGTGAAGCCGATGTCGCGCGCGATCTCAGCCACCCGTCTCTCATGGGCGGCGTGCCGGTAGCCGTGCATCAGAACGATCGCGATGGCGCGAATGCCGCCGTCATAAGCCTGCTGCAGGCCGGCGCGGGCGGCGTCCTCGTCCAGCGGTTTGACGGTGTCGCCCTGGGCGTCGACACGCTCGTCGATCTCGACCACACGTTCGTAAAGCAAGTCGGGCAGAACGATATGCCGCGCGAAGATGTCGGGCCGGTTCTGATAGGCGATGCGAAGGGCATCGTGGAAACCGCGGGTGACGGCCAGCAGGGTCCGGTCGCCCTTGCGCTCCAGAAGCGCATTGGTCGCGACGGTCGTGCCCATCTTGACCGCGTCGATCATGTCGGTCGGAATCGGTGCCGTGACGTCGAGGCCCAGGATGTCGCGAATGCCCTGGAGCGCCGCGTCGGCATAACGCTCCGGGTTTTCCGACAGCAGTTTGTGGGTGATCAGGCCGCCGTCCGGACGTTGGGCGACAACGTCGGTGAACGTGCCGCCCCGGTCGATCCAGAATTGCCAGCGACCGGCTTCAGGCGCAACGCTCATGGGGCTCCCGCTACGGCGTGGTTGGGGCGATCCTAGAGCAGAACCCGCGCGGTTTGAAACAGTCCCGAGCGGGGTCTTTTAGCGTGTGAACTGCTCGCGCAGTCCGGCACCAGCCCCCTCCCCCGCCCGGCCACCCCGAGGATGCTGCCATGGGTGGCCGGGCGGGGGAGTGGGCTGGTGATGCCAACGGAGTGACTTGTGTCCTAAGAACCGCGCTTTGGCGGGTCGGGCCGCGCCGTGAGAAAACGCGGGGTCGCCGGCGGTTCCGGCGGCGCGATGAAGAAGGTCGCGGCCAGAACTTCCGCATCGGAGGGCAGGGGCGTCTGCGGTGCGGTGATCCAGGCGGCGATGTCGTCGATCACGACACGGGCCTCCAGATCACGCAGCAGCATGTGATAACCGTCCTCGTAGACCGCGACCCGGCTGCCCGGCGGCAGGCCGGCCACGAACAGGCCGACCGGCTCGGCCGGCACGATCTGGTCGTTGGCGCCATAGACCACCAGGGTCGGCAGGGCGATGTCACCGGGCTTGACCACCGCGGCGTCCATCAGGTTGACCAGACCGTAGACGGCGTCGATCCGGGTTTCCTTGATGACCAGCGGATCGGCGGAGAAGGCGCGCAGCATCTCGATGTTGTCGGACGGCCAGATCTCCAGGTTCGAGCCGCGCAACGTCATCGACGGCGCCAGGTGGGCGCCCAGCCACAGGCCGACACGATAGCTGACCGGCATGGTGTTGCGCGCCCAGACCGCGGGGGCGACCAGGATCAGGCCATCGGCCATCGGCGCCGGGTTGTGGGCGGCGGCGAGCGTCGCCACCGCGCCGCCCCTGCTTTCGCCCAGCAGTTAGGCGGGAACGCCCGG
>JANQGO010000067.1 GCA_028277285.1 Alphaproteobacteria bacterium
GAAACCGTGAACAAACCAGCCACCGTCAGGGAGGTGCCCTTGGGGATCGTCATGTCCTCGACGGTCACCACCGGCGCCCGGTTGACATCGCCCGACGTAACCTTGGCGATGCCGTAGTTGCTCCACTTCTCGCCGTCATAGGCCTGGACGTAGACGTTGTCCGTGTAACCACCCATGGAACCGGCGTGGAAACGCACGCCCGCCAAGTCGGCGGCATCGACGGTGATCCAGCGGTAGTTGGCGGCCTTCTGGCCGTCGTCGGTGAAGTAGCCGCTGACCGAGGACCCGGAGCCGTCATAGAAGCGGTACTGGGTCATGGCGTCGCCGTCGGCGTCAGTCACCGTGAACAGATCAGACGCGGCCACAGAAGTGCCCTTGCCGATCTTCATGGTCTCGGCGGTGACGACCGGGGCCCGGTTGGGATGGCCGGAGGTCACCTTGGCGATGCCGTAGTTGCTCCACTTCTCGCCGTCATAGGCCTGAACGTAGACATTGTCCGTGTAACCGCCTTGCGAGCCGGCGTGGAAGCGGACGTTCGCGAGATCGTCGGCATTGACGGTGATCCAGCTGTAGTTGGCGGCCCTTTGACCATTGACTGTGAAGTAACCACTGACCGAGGACCCGGAGCCGTCATAGAACCGGTACTGGGTCATGGCGTCGCCATCGGCGTCGGTCACCTCGAAAAGATCGGACACGGCCACCGAGGTACCCTTGTCGATCTTGAGGTTTTCGGCGGTGACGATGGGCGCCCGGTTTGGATTGCCGGACGTGACGCTGGTGATGGCGTAATTGCTCCACGCCTGGCCGTCGTAAGCCTGGACATAGATCCGATCGACACCGCCGCCAACAGTGCCGGCATTGAAGGTCAGGTTGGCCATGTCCTTGGCTTCGACGGTCAGCCAGCCGCTGCTGGTCACCCGCGAGCCATTAATCGAGAAGTAACCGCTGCTCGACGTGCGGTTGGTGTCGTAGAAGCGGAACTTGGTCATGGCGTCGCCGTCCGCGTCTGTCACGGTGAACAGACTGGATGCGGCGACGCACTCGCCCTTCTCGACCTTGACGTTTCCGGCGGACACCACCGGTGCCCGGTTCGGGCGGTAGGTGGTGACATTGGCGCTTACCGTGTCGCTCCAGACCTTGCCGTCGAAGGCCTGGATCTCGATGCGATCCTGACCGGCGGCGGAGCCGCTATTGAACCTGACCGAGGTTAGGTCCTTGGCTGCCACTTCGACCCATTTCCCGCTTTCCTGGACAACGCCGTCGACCGTCAGATTGCCACTGGCGGACCCCGAAGTGGTGTCCTTGAAGCGGTATTTGACAATGGCGTCCCCGTCGGGATCGGTCGCGTTGAACAGGCTGCTGGCGTATAGGCTGGACCCGGCATTGAGCGTACGGTCATAAGCGGTGACGACGGCGGCCCGGTTGGCATGGACCGTGGTCACGGCGGCGCCGCGCCGTCCCCAGGTCCAATCGGTACCGTCGAAGGCCTGGATCTCGATGGAATCCCAGGATCCGGCTTCGCCACCGGCGATCCGGACCTTGTCGAGATCTTCGGCCGCCACCTCGATCCACATGCCGGCGTCTTGCTTGACGCCGTCGACCATCAGGCTGCCGGTGTCCGCACCGCCGGTGCTGTCCATGAAGCGGTACCTGACGATCTTGTCGCCGTCGGCATCGCTGGCCGTGAACAGCTGGGACGCGGCAATGGTGTCGCCTTCTGCGACCTTCATGTTCTGGCTGATGGTGATTGCCGGCGCCGCGTTTTTCTTGGCTACGACCGTGTTGACGGTGGCCGTGGCCGTGTCGCTCCAACTGCCGTTGGTGTAGGCCTGGATCTTGATGTTATCCGATCCGGCCTGCTCGGCACCGCGGATCTGAACGCGATAAAGATCGCGCCAGCCGACTTCCAGCCACTCGCCGGCCGCCTGGGTCTCGCCGTTCATGGAAAGCTGCACGCCGGTGCCGCTTTCATCCATGAAACGGAACTTGCTGACCCAGTCGGCGTCGGGGTCATAGGCCGTGAACAGGTTCGACGCCGAGGTCACCGAGTTAGGCGAGATGCTGATGGTCCGGGCCTCGACGACGGTGTCGCGGTTGGGCGGCGCGGGGCCGTCCAGCGTTGTTACCTTGGAGGTGACGATGTCGCTCCACTTCTTGCCGTCCGACACCTGGAACTGGATGGTGTCGGTCATGCCTTCGTAAGCGGCATGGAAACGTAGCTTCTCGAAGCTGGCGACGGTCATCTGCTGCCAGCTTCGCTGGCGGTAGTAACCGTAGCCGTGCTGGGTCCGGAAACGGCCGGAGGTTCCGCCCTCCTTGGTGCCGTCACCGGTCATGGTGGAGTCGTAGAAGCGTACCAGTTGGATCTTATCGCCATCGATGTCGTTGGCCGAGAAAAGGTCCTTGGCCATGACGAAATCGCCGCGGTTGATGGTTACGTCCTTGCCGGCGATGGTCGGGGCCTTGTTGTTGACATAGTCGAAGTTGCTCTTCACCTCGACACGCGTCTGTTCGCCCCAGCGCTTGCCATCGAAGGCCTGGACATGGAAGGCGTCGGTCACATTCGAGCGGTCCGTATCATTACGGTCGCGCGCGACATAGCGCAACCGTTCCAGGTCTTCCGCCTTGACCGTGAAGTCGACGCCGAAGACGCCCGATCGTGGATTGATCACCTTGCCGTCGAGCTCGAAGTGGCCCGACTTGTCCTTGGCGATGATGTTGGTGAAGCGATAGGACGTAATGGTGTCGCCGTCAGCGTCGTAGGCGTCGAGCACGTCCTTCACCGCGAAGGACCCGTTGGCCAGCACGTCGACTCGAGACTTGAGGGCATCGACCCTGGCCGTATGGTTCTTGCCGGAATCCAGCCCCGCGATCGACGGGCGGAAACCGCCTTCGGCGGAACTGAACGTCATGTCGTTGGTGCCGTCGTAGAAACCGCGCACGGTGACGCTGTCGTCGCTGCCGGTTCGGCTTATCACGAGATCGCTGCCGGAACGGGCGAAGGACAGGTCCTCCTGTTTGACGTCGGCGAACCGCAGATGACCGACCAAATCGCCATCGGTGATGACGTCCTGGCCCCATCCTTCACGGAAAACATAGGTATCGTATCCGGCGCCGCCTTCCAGGATGTCGTCGCCGCCACCGCCGGTCAGACGGTCGGCACCGCCGCCGCCGACGAGCTTGTTGTCGACCTCGTTGCCGATCAGGGTGTCGTTGCGGTCCGTGCCGATGGCGTTCTCGATGGTGGCGCCATAAGCAATGGCGACATTGCCCTTGGCCGAGCCGCCATACTTGGTGACGCCGATCGAGCTATAGCTTCCGGCGTTGAGGTTGATGGTCACCTCGCGGGTCTGGTTGGAGGCATCGATGGTGTCGTTGCCGCCGGCATCCCAGATCGCCTTCACGACCGCCGTGGTCGGCGAAATGGTGTAGACCGTGTCGCCGGCGCGGGTCGTCGTGTTGACGCCGTACAGCTTCTGGATCGCCGCGATGTCATGCAACATCGGGGTCGACGGATAGACCGTGTGTGTCGCCTCGCTGAAGTAAGACATCACCGAATACTTCCAGTTATCCTGGCTGTATTCGCGATCGCCGTAGTTGGCCGTCCCGTTATAGTTGCCGGGGTGGCTGAGGCCGAGTGCATGGCCGATCTCGTGGACCATGGTCAGATAGCCGTACTGACCGGGCGCGAGTTCGGAATTGGTCCGGTAATTCGGGTTGACCCAGACATCGCCGCCGCGGCCGGTGCTGGGATAATAGGCCCAGGCCACCGTCGGACCGGTGGTCGTGTTGGCGAAACGGATCTGGCCCGCGTCGTTGTCCTTGCGGACGAATTTGACGTTGGCGACGTCGGACCACAGACTGAGCGCTTCCTCGGCCAAGGCTTTCTGCTGGTCGGAAAAAGCGGAAAAGCCGCCCTTCTCGCGGCTGTAGGTGTAGTCGGCCGGAACCGACGTCAGAAAGCTGTAGGTCACGGTTGCCGGTTGCCCGGGCGTGCCCCAGCTTCTGCCGGTACGGGTAAGGTTGTCGGTGATCTTGTCGAGCGACCACGTCGGGAAACCGGTCCCGTACGCATTTCCTTCGGAACTAGACATGGCTAGAGCTCCTCTGGCGGATAGATTGCCGGACCCGCCGGGACAAGGCGGCGGTCCGGGTGTTCGTCTTCATGCGGAATCTGTTCGGGTTCCTCGTGATGGGACCTCCTATGTTGTTGCGGTCAGGCGGGGCGGCCGCGATCGCGGCAAGGCACATGTCGGCCCGCCGGTCGTGCCGGAAAAAGCTGGTCGGA
>JANQGO010000165.1 GCA_028277285.1 Alphaproteobacteria bacterium
CGCCTCGATCGGTGAGGCCGGCGAGAACGGCGTCTATTACGCCTGCGTCGTCAACGACCTGCACCGCGCCGCTGGGCGCTCCGGCGTCGGCGCCGTCATGGGTTCGAAGAACCTGAAGGCGATCGCCTGCCACGGTACCAAGGGCGTCACCGTCCACGATCCCAAGAAGTTCATGGAGGTGATCAAGGACACCCACGCCAAGCTCGCCGAGAGCGAAGGCCGCCAGGGTCTGACCCAGGAAGGCACGCTGGCCATGATCGACGCCATGGAGGAGTGGGGCGGTCTGCCGACCCGCAACTTCAACGAGGTGCAGTTCGAAGGCACCGGCAAGATCAACCCGAACTTCGCGATCACCAAGAACGAAAACGGCCACGTCAATCTGATCACCAACAAGGCCTGCTTCGGCTGCACCATTGCGTGCGGGCGCATCGCGCATATCGACAAGGATCACTTCACCGTCGTGAACCGCCCGCAATACCACCATGCCTCCGGCGGCCTGGAATACGAGACCGCCTATGCGTTCGGTCCGGTGGTCGGCGTCGACGATATCGACGCGCTGACCTTCGCCAACTTCATGATGAACGAGCACGGCATGGACCCGATCTCGTTCGGCGTGACGCTTGCCGCGGCCATGGAGCTCTATGAGGTGGGCGCGCTGACCAAGGAGCAGACCGACGGCATCGAGCTCAAGTTCGGCAGTGCCGAGGCGCTCGCCGTGATGGCCGAGAAGACCGGCAAGGGTGAAGGGTTCGGCAAGGAACTGGCGCTGGGCTCCAAGCGGCTCACCGAAAAGTACGGACATCCGGAGTTCTTCATGGGTGTGAAGGGTCAGGAGTTCGCCGGTTACGACAGCCGCGCGCTGCAGGGCATGGGCCTGGGCTACGCCACGTCGAACCGCGGCGCCTGCCATCTGAAGCACGATGTCTTCGCCGAGGACATGGAAGACGTCTCCGGCAACGGCAAGGCGGAGCCTGTCAAGAAGAGCCAGGATGTCGTCGCGATGATCGATTCGACGGGCCTGTGCCTGTTCACGACGGCGGCCTGGGGCCCTGAGGACTTTGCCGCCCAGATCGATGCGGCGTGCGAGGGCGATTGGCCGCTTGAGCGCATCATCGAAAGCGGCGAGCGGACCTTCAACCTGGAGCGCATGTTCAACCTGGGCGCCGGCCTGACCAAGGCCGACGACACGTTGCCCAAGCGCATGCTGGAAACGCCGGCACCGACCGGCAACGCCAAGGGCAAGGTCGCCGAGCTCGATAAGATGCTGCCGGAATACTACCAGCACCGCGGCTGGACAGAGGAAGGCGTGCCGAGCAACGAGACGTTGTCGCGTCTCGGTCTTTAGAGTTCGCACGACCGGATAAGTGGAGACATACCGCCGGCTGCTCCGTCAACGAACGGGGCGGCCGGCAGGGTTTCGTTATGTTGAGGGGACTGCCATGAACCACGTCATCGTCGGCGCCGGCCCGGCCGGTGTTATTGCCGCGGAGAATCTGAGGAAGCTGGACCGCTCGGCGGGCATCACGCTGATCGGCGAAGAGCCCGAGGCGCCCTATTCGCGCATGGCGATCCCCTATCTGCTGGCCGAAAACATCAACGAGGAAGGCACCCATCTGCGCCACGGCGCCGGCCATTTCGATAAGCTGAACGTCGACGTGCGCCAGGGCCGCGTCGCCTCGGTCGCCGCCGACAAGGGCGAGGTGACGCTCGAGGACGGCAGCTCGCTCAGTTTCGACAAACTGCTGTTGGCCACGGGCTCGCACCCGGTCCGGCCGCCGATCGCCGGCATGGACCTCGACAACGTGGAGTCCTGCTGGACGCTGGAAGACGCCCGCCACATCATCAACAAGACCAAGAAGGGCGATAAGGTCGTCCTGATGGGCGCCGGTTTCATCGGCTGCATTATTCTTGAGGCGCTGGTGGCGCGCGGCGTCGACCTGACCGTCATCGAGATGGAAGACCGCATGGTCGCGCGCATGATGGACAAGACCGGCGGCGACATCATTAAGGCCTGGTGCGAGAGCAAGGGCGTGAAGGTGCTGACGTCGACCCGTGTCGACGCGGTCGAGCAGAGCGGCAGCGGCCTGCACCTGACGCTCAACAACGACGACAAGGGTCTGGACGCCGACCTCGTCGTCTGCGCCACCGGCGTCAAACCCAACATCGCCTTCCTCGACGGCTCCGGCATCGAGACGGCGACCGGCATCAAGGTCAACAATTTCATGGAGACCAGCGCCGCCAGCGTATACGCGGCCGGCGACGTCGCCGAAGGCCCGGACTTCTCGACCGGCGGATACGACGTGCACGCGATCCAGCCGACCGCCAGCGAGCACGGCCGCATCGCCGCGCGCAACATGGCGGGCCACAAGACGCCCTATCGCGGCAGCCTGGTCATGAACGTCCTGAACACGCTTGGCCTGATCTCCAGCTCCTATGGCCTTTGGGACGGAGCGGAGGGCGGTGATGAGTCGATCGCCGTCGATCCCGAACGTTCGAGCTATCTGCGCTTGAACTTCAAGGACGACAAGCTGGTGGGATCGCTGTCGCTGGGGCTCACCCAGCATGTCGGCGTGCTGCGCGGCCTGATCCAGACCGAGGTGCCGCTTGGCGCCTGGAAGGATCGCCTGATGGAAGACCCGCATCTCATCATGCACGCCTATCTGGAACGTACCCAGGGGGTCCTGCAGCACCCATGAACGTGCGTTTGAGGGTATCCGGCGCCTACGCGAAGTATCTGCCGGGCGGCGGCCAGGACAACCGGGCCCAGATCGACGTCGACGACGGCGCGACGCCGCAACTCGTCATGAGCAAGCTGGGCTTCCCCGACGGCGCCTACCTGATCAGCGTCAACGGCACCGCCGTGCCGAAAGCCGAGCGCGCCACCAAGACGCTGGAAGACGGCGACGAACTTGCCATCCTGGTGCCGCTGAGAGGCGGGTAGATCCTTATCTCCGGAGCCGGCAAGTAAAGGTGGGCGTAGGCCTATTAGTTCGGACTGAAAGCCTCTGGCTTGCCTAGGTCAACCCACTCCTGCATTTCATCGAGACGCTCGCGCGTTGGAAGATTGAAGGCCTCTTTCTCCAAGTGGCCCTCGAAGATCTTCTTGTCGACCATCCATCCTTGAAAGGTCGCGTAGTCGGTGACGAGTTTCGATGGACCGGGAGCGAGCACACATGCTTCAACCCGAAAGAAGTCTCTCACTCTTTTCATAACTAACTGATGGGAGCAGTGGTGATGTTCAACGTCCTGTCCTGCGATATCTGAAAGTGCACTCTTCAGATCGAACTGACTCTCCTCAAAAATGAGAAACTTCTTCGTTCGGAAGCGCCGATTTCCACTACGTCGCAGACCAACATCAAGTCCAAACTCGAATGGCATATTCATCCGAAAAGGGTCATCTTTCCTCTTGGCTTTGCATCTCGACAAATCGTGAATCGAATACTTCGACCCTTTCAGCATCGTTGTAATTTTGTCTAGACGATTTTCACCAGCTTCAAGGCGCTCATTGGCAAGACGAGGTGAATAGCCAAAACACACTACACAAAACAACGCTGCTTCAAGTAAAGGAGCGTAATCGTCATCGAAGGGGCAGTTCACAAAGACGGACCGCTCGAACTGAGAGGCAGACACTGACTAGCCCTTCGGAGGGTATGGGTCTCGTCCAAAGGAGCTTCGTTCACGGATGCGTCCATCGCGACCGTGAATGTACAGTTCGGTACCTTGCTGGCGCGCTTTCTCGCGAGCGTTGTCAATGGCTTCCTTCTGGGTCGAAAAGGTGCCGCTAGCCCGCTTCGCTCCGGCACTTCGAACGCTCCATTTGCCATCACTTGGCACAACATGCTGACCCTTCTTCGGCATCCGACCTCTCCTCTTGTAGATCCTCAACCAGATATAGTTCTTCTCTACAGCTTTTGCACTTGTTGTGACATGCTTAGTGTCACCGACAAACAGGAGTTAGTCACAAGTTAATCCTTATCCTTTTTCCGCGCCTCGACCGGGATGACGCGGCCGGGATCGGTCTTCACGTTCATGTCGAATCCTTTACGGATCTCGACATTGCGCAGGATGACCTCCAGCACCGTGGTGTCGTCGAAGTCGTTGGGGCCGGGATCGTCGTACTTGGCCTTCAGGTGGCGCACCATCTCCAGCTCGTTGAAGGTCAGGCTGTCCTCGACCTCGGCCAGCTTCTCCAACAGCGCCTTGACCTGGACGTGACGCGCCATGTCGAAGAGCGCCATCAGCCGATGATCCGGCGTGAATCGGCGATCACGCGCTCCAGGCTCATCGACATCGCGGCGACATCGTCGATCAGCGCGGCGAAGCCCAGGCCCAGCCGTTTGGCGGCCTTCATGTCGTCTTCTGTCGCGATGTTCATGCCCCAGACCTTGCCGGCCTTGTTGGCGGCGCGCGCGACGCGGTCGCGGTCCTTCAGGTCGCCGGCGCTGCCCAACGGTTCCTTGGGCCGGCGCGCCATGTGCAGGTCGAAGGGACCCAGGAACAGACCGTCCGTCGTCTTCAACCCCAGGATCTCGTCGACATCCGCCAGCGCGCCCGCCGTTTCGATCATCGGCATACACATGACGCGGCGGTTTTCCTTTGCGACCCAGCCTTTGGGCGGATCGCCCCAATCCCAGGTGCGGCCGCCGCCGACGCTACGGTCGCCGAGCGGCGGATACTTGGCATAGCCGGTGACGCGGGCGGCGTGCTCGGCGTCGTCGATATGGGGAATGATGATGCCGTCGGCGCCGGAATCCAGCGCCTGTTGGATGTCGATGCGTTCGGGCGCCGCGACCCGCGTGAAGCCCTTCAAACGCATGCCGCGCGTCATGGTGAACAGCAGATCGACATCCGCGCGGTTGAAGGCGCCGTGTTCGAGATCCAGGCAGATGCCGTCGAAACCGTGCAGCTTGGCAAGCTCGACCGCGGCGGTGTTCGCGGAGACCAGCCACAGGGCATGGATCGGCTTTTGTTTGCGTGTCCCGGTTGTCGCGGCGCGCGCCATCGATGTGTTCCTCCTTTGTTGATTCGCGTCATGATCGCATGGCCGGGGGATGCCAACCAGCGGGTAATCGGCTATGGCTTGGCGCGCCGATGCTGCGGAGAACAGGAGCACCATGACCATACCGACCGTTCCATTGCCCGAAGACCGACCCTTCCTGCTTGACGGTGGCATGGGCGAGGCGATTGCCTTGCGTCAGCTGAACCAGAGGGGTTCGCCGTTCTGGTCAGGCAAGGCACTGATCGAGGCGCCTGATGTCGTGCGGGACCTGCACGAGGCGTTCATCGCCGCCGGTGCCGACGCCATTATCACCAACACCTACGGCGTCGTACGGGCGTTCATGGCCGAGATCGGCAACGAAGAACGCTTTGCCGATCTCAACCGGATCGCCGGCGAACTGGCGGTCGCCGCCCGCGACGCCCAGGGCCGCGGCACGCTGATCGCCGGGTCCCTGCCGCCGCTCTCGCCGAGCTACGAGCCGGGGACGGTGGGCGCTCAGGCGCAACTGACGGAACGCTATGCCGAGCAGGCCGACTTGCTGGCGCCCTATGTCGACTTCTTCATCGGCGAGACTTTGACGACCGTCGCCGAGACCCGCGCCGTCGCGGCCGCTGCCGGCGCCACCGGCAAACCGGTCTGGATCGGCTGGACGCTGCACGAGACCAAGGACGGGTGCCTGAAGGACGGCACGCCGGTCGGCGAGGCGGCCGCCGCGGTCGCGGGCGGTCCGGTCTCCGTCTTCCTGGCCAACTGCTGCTCGCCCGAGGCGCTCACCCGTGGCCTGCCGGCGCTGCTGGCCTTGGGCACGCCGACCGGCGGTTACGCCAACACGTTCCACCCCATCGACCCGGACGCCAAGGATGTCAGCCACCGCGACGACCTGGATACCGAGGCCTATGCCGCCCATGTCGCCGATTGGATCCAGATGGGCGCGCGCATTGTCGGCGGCTGCTGCGGCACCATGCCCGAACACATCGCGCGGGTGCACAGCCTGATCGCGAGAGCGGCCTAGTCTCCGTTTGATTGCTGCACCGGCCCACTCCCCCTCCTCCGGGGCAAAACGCCGAGAGGCGTTTTCGCCGAGGCCACCCCGAGGATGCTGCCATGGGTGGCCGGGTGGGAGAGTGGGCCGGCTATGGACTCGCGCTCACGGCAAACTCAGCCGGCGAACCTGACGGTCGGAAGTCCTTTCACGCCGGGCTTGCAGGCGAACAGGCCGCCGGCCTGGGGCTGGCCCGGTTCCATCGGCGCGGAGCCGCCGTCGCTGATCGACGTGACGTAGAGAATGTCCAGATCGGGGCCACCGAAGCAGGGCATCGAGGGTTTTTGCACGGGCATGGCGATGGTCCGGTCGACCGAGCCGTCAGGCGCGAAGCGGACGATCTGCCAGCCGTCCACATTGGCCGACCAGTAGAAACCCTCCGCGTCGATTGTCGCGCCGTCCGGCCGGCCGGCGAGCTCGTGGGTGGTGGCGAAGACACGACGGTTCTCTACCGCGCCGGTCGAGGGATCGTGGTCCCAGGCCCAGATGGTCTGGACCGTGGGCAAGCTGTCGGAGTGATAGAGTGTCCGGCCGTCCGGGCTGAACGCCAGGCCGTTCGATGTGCCCATGCCGTCGCAGATCTGCGTGACCGCGCCGTCCGGGTCCAGGCGATAGAACGCGCCCGGTGTCTTGCCCGGCGTGATGGGCACGCCCATGGTGCCGGCGAAGAACCGGCCGCCGGGCGCCGCGCGCCCGTCGTTAAGCGTGGTGCCGGGATTGTCGGCCTCGACGTCCGCGATCGGTGTTATGGCGCCGGTCTCGAAGTCGACAGCGGCGAAGCTGTTGTCCAGCGCGGCCACCAGGCCGCCCTGTTCGCGAAACGCGAAACTGCCGATGTGGTCGGCCAACTTGCGGTGTTCATCGGTGCCGCCGGCGGGATCGAAACGGTGCAATTCTCCGCGTTCGGAATCGACCCAGTAGAGCTTCTGCTCGGCTTCGTGCCACATCGGGCACTCGCCAAGGGCGGCCTTGGCGTCGAGCACGCATTCGACGGCTGTCATGGTCCCCCCGTTGTCTCGCCAATCGCCTTGACCCGGCGGTACAATCGGTAGCCTATTCTGATGCAGGCCGGGTGGGCAATGCCGGGGAAGGATCATGACCGCTGATCGCGGAACCCATCACTATGTCGACGATCCGCGCAACGCGGATATCCGGATCTACGTCAACGGCGACATCGTGCCGCGCGCGGAAGCGCGGGTCAGCGTCTTCGATTCCGGATTCATCCTTGGGGATGGCGTCTGGGAGGGTCTGCGCCTGCACAACGGCAAGGTGGCGTTTCTCGATCAGCATATGCGCCGGCTCTACCAGGGCGCCAAGGCCATTGACCTCGACATCGGTATGACGCCCGATGAACTGGCGGCCGAGATCGACAGGACGATCAAGGCAAACGGCATGATCTCCGGCGTTCACATCCGGCTGATGGTCACGCGCGGTCTGAAGGCAACGCCCTATCAGGACCCGCGGGTCAACATCGGCGGTGCCACCATCGTCATGATCCCCGAGTACAAGGAGGCCGCCGAGCGCCAGGATGGTGTCAGCCTGTTCACCGTCCACGTGCGCCGCGGTGCGCCGGACGTCCAGGACCCCATGCTGAACAGCCACAGCAAGCTCAACTGCATCACCGCCTGTATCCAGGCGGCCAAGGCCGGCGCCGACGAAGCCTTGATGCTGGACCCCCACGGGTTCGTCGCGACCTGCAATTCCACCCACTTTTTTGTCGTGCGCGGCGATGAAGTCTGGACCTCGACCGGCCGCTACTGCCTGCACGGGATCACCCGGCGCAACGTGCTGGATCTGTGCGCGGCGAACGGCATCGAGGCGTTCGAAAAGGACTTCAGCCTGACGCAAGTCTATGACGCCGACGAGGCCTTCATCACCGGCACTTTCGCCGGTCTCACGCCGGTCGCGTCCGTCGACGGCCGCCGCATCGGCAACGGTGCCGGAGCCGGCGCCGTGACGTCGCGCCTGCGCGCGCTCTATGGCGACCTCATCGAACGGGAATGCCCGTCGTCATGACGATCCGCATCGCCATGTGGTCGGGGCCGCGCAACATCTCGACGGCGTTGATGCGGGCCTGGGAGAACCGGCCGGATACCCACGTCATCGACGAGCCGTTCTATGCCCACTATCTGAAGACCACCGGCATCGATCACCCGATGCGCGACGCCGTGATCGCTTCCCAGCCGAATGATTGGGGCGAGGTCGTCGCCGATATCACAGGACCCGGCCCCGGCGGCGCATCGATCTGGTACCAGAAACACATGACCCACCACATGATCCCGGAGGTCGACCGCGACTGGTTCCGCCATGTCCGGCACGCGTTCCTGATACGTGATCCCAGCGAAATGCTGGTCTCATACGCGGCCAAACGCACCAGCGTGACACCGGCCGATCTGGGTGCCGAGCTGCAGGCCGAGCTCTACGACGAGGTGGTCGAACGCACGGGCCAAAACCCGCCTGTCATCGATGCGGCCGACGTCTTGCGCAAACCCGAAGCCATGCTGCACGCACTTTGCGATGCGCTCGAAGTCCCGTTCGACGACGCCATGCTGGCCTGGCCCCAGGGCCCGCGCCCGACCGACGGCGTCTGGTCGGCGCACTGGTACGCCAATGTCGAGGCGTCGACCGGCTTCAGGCCCTACGATCCCAAGCCAATCGACCTGCCCGACGATCTTGAGGCGATCGCGGAGATCTGCCGCGCGCCCTACCGCCGCCTATGGCGCCAGCGCCTGCTCGTTTGATCTGGTGGACTGGTGCAGAGCCCGCCTATACCACAACGCTCTAGTGGGACATCAGGATCGGCAGCGGCATGTGCTGCAGCAGGTTCCGGCTGACGCCGCCGAATACGATCTCGGTCAGCCGCGTATGGCCATAGGCGCCCATCACCAGAAGCTGGCTGTCCAGGTCGGCGGCCGCTGCGTTCAGCGTTTCGGCCGTCGTCAGGCTGCCGCGGGTCATGTGGTGCGCCTTGGCCGTGATGCCGTGCTGGGCCAGATGGGCGCCGATATCGGCGCCGGGGTCGCGGCCTTCCGATTGATCGGCATCGACACAGACGATATCGACCTGATCGGCTGCTTTCATGAACGCCAGCGCGTCGTGGACCGCGCGGGTCGCCGCGCGGCTGGAATCCCACGCCACCATGATGCGTTTCCAATCGGTCGTGAACGTGCCGGCATAAGGCACGATCAGCACCGGCCGGCCGGCGGCGAGCGCCACCGCGCCGCCCAGGTCGACCGTGCCCGCCTCGGCCGGGTCGTCCGGCGACCACTGGCCGACGATGACCAGATCGCTGTAGCGGGCATGAAACGCCAGGCATTCTTCCGTTTCGCCCTGGTCGCTGTGCCATTGCGCCCTGACCCCCTTGGCCGATGTCAACTCCTCGAAGGCCTTTTTGGTGCGCGCCGCCGAGGCGTCGTAGACCGCGTCCAGATCCTCGACCACCGTCACGGCGCCGCCCGGCGGCATGGCGGGCACGATGATCGGATAGGGCCTGGCGAACAGCCCCGTCACCATACTGTCGTTCTTGGCCGCCAGATCGCACGCAATGGTGACACGATCCAGGCAGCGCGAGTCCTCGGCCACGTGGACCAGAATGTTGCGCAGGGTCATGGTGTTCTCCTTCTATCCCACATCACGCTTTATCTTAGCGTGCAAAAGTCACCGGCGTACGGCATTGATGTAGAGCAAGGCAGGTTGCCGCCGGGTTTGCAAGCTGTGGCATCAGCCTGTACACGTTGGGGGCTGGCCGGCGGGCATGTTCGGGGCGTTTTTATGGATTTTTCCGCCGTTGTAATGGGCGCTGTAATCGGATTTCTTGTGGCGGCGCCGGTCGGCCCGGTCGCCGTTCTTTGTATTCAGCGAACCCTCACCGATGGCCGCCTCGCCGGTTATGTCACCGGTCTCGGTGCGGCGATCGCCGATACGGTGTTTGGCGCGCTCGCCATGTTCTCCGTCGCCTTTGTCCAGACCTTCCTGTTCAACCACGAGAACGCCGTGCGCCTGATCGGCGGCATCATCCTGATCGGCATGGGCGTCATGGGCATATTCGCGCGCAAGAAACTGCGCCGTTCGGAGGAGGAGGCCCAGACGCTCAGGGTCGATCACGCCACCCTGGCCCAAGCCCTGGGCTCGGCCTTTATCGTCACCATCGTCAACCCGATCACCATTCTGGCCTTCATCTCGATCTTCGCCGCGACCAGCGTCTCCGTGCAGACCGAAGGCCTGTTCGACGCCTGGGTGCTGATTACCGGGGTCTTTGTCGGCGCGCTCGCCTGGTGGGCCTTTCTTGCCACCATCACGGCGACCTTCCGCCAGCGCTTCACCGACCGCGGCCTGCGCTGGTTGAACCGTATCTCGGGCGCGGTTATCGCCGGTTTCGGCGTCTATGCCCTTGCTCTCGTTGCCTGGGATTACCTGTGAGCGACCCGTGAATCCGCTCTTTATCGATGAGTAGAGCAGATTCACCTGTTTTGATGTCATCGCGAAGCGATTCCATCAAAACAGGATCTGCTCTAGCCCTTCATCCGACGTCAGATCAGCGCGGCGATCCGGCGCCGCAGCTCGGGCAGGGCCTCGGTTTCGAACCACGGGTGACGTTTCAGCCAGGCCGTGTTGCGCCAGGACGGGTGCGGTGTTGCAAAGAAACGGGGCAGGTGGTCGCGCCAGGCCGTGACCGTCTTCGTCAGGCTTGAGCCGGCGGCTTTGCCGAGGTAACGGCGCTGGGCGTATCCGCCGATCAGCAGCGTCAGTTCGATCTTGGGCAGCAGCGCAAGGATCTGTTCGTGCCACAGGGGCGCGCATTCCGGCCTGGGCGGGTTGTCGCCGCCGCGCGGATCGCGTCCGGGATAACAAAAGCCCATGGGCACGATGGCGATGCGGGTCTCGTCATAGAAGGTCGCGTGATCGACCGCCATCCAGTCGCGCAGCCGGTCGCCGCTTCTGTCGTCCCAAGGTATGCCTGATTCGTGGACCCTGGTTCCCGGCGCCTGGCCGATGATGAGGACACGGGCCGACGCGGCGGCGCGCAAGACCGGGCGGGGGCCGAGCGGCAGGTCGGCGGCGCAGACGCGGCATGACCGGACCTCGCCGAGCAAGCGGTCTAAAGATGCGGTGTCGTCGCGCTTGATCATGGTGCTATATCGTCACTGCTGAGCGGCGTGACCGCTGCTCGCCCCACCAGGAACCGGATCACGCTGACGGCATGATGGACGATTTCGCAGAGATCGGGGAAGCCCTCGATGCGGCTGGCGTCGCCGTGCCGGCGGGCGGTATCGGCGAGGTCGCCCGGTTGCCCGGCCTGACCAACCACACCTGGCGCGTCACCGTCGACGGTGTTTCCTATGTCGTGCGCCTGCCCGGTGCCGGCATGACGAGTAATACTAATCATTTACAGTAGTATTCTGAAAATGATTAGTATTACTCGTCATTAATCTCATAACAATATGTTCTCATGTCCTGAGCCATGAGCTGTATTATTCAATAATTCCCATGTTTTGCAGACAATTCAACTCACAATCGGGCCTTCATTATGCGCCTAGGACAGCATTCTGCAAGGGACAAAAAAGGACACAGACTCCAACAGAAATATAGGATCAATATCCTTCACAACTTCTCCTTTGGTTGCACTTCCTCACACTACCCTGCATAGGAGCGGCGCGCGCAGCGCTAGCGTCATGCGACAATCGCCTGACGATTAGGCTTGGTCGGCGAGCCCTGTCCTTTCCGCCACTCGAGGCGGCGGTCCGGCCGGCCCGGCATGACCGTGCAGCGGAATGGAGTGCCGGTTTCGGCAAGCTTGTCCGACAGGCAGCGCGGTTCCTTACCCGGGAGGCATCCCCGGGCAGCCCTTCCAGCCCTG
>JANQGO010000166.1 GCA_028277285.1 Alphaproteobacteria bacterium
GACCTGCGTATCGCCGTCGCCACGCTGCTCGATTGCGAGGCGTTCGATGAGAGAGACGCGAACTGCCGCTTGTGTCGGGAGTTCGCGACGTTGCGGGACAGTGTCGCGGCGGCGGTCGAGCACGCGGGACAGCTGGCATGCTGACCGCCGGTATCGCGTGAGGAGGCGGCGATGAACGACGCGCGTATGGAGCACTCAGTACAGGCTGTCGCACTCGCGGATATCCTCGATCGCGTTCTTGACAAGGGCGTCGTGATCGCCGGCGACGTCATGGTGTCGTTGGTTGGTGTCGAGCTACTCAATATCCGCCTGCGCCTGCTCATAGCCTCGGTCGACAAGGCGGTCGAGCTGGGCATCAATTGGTGGGAGCACGATCCCTATCTTGCCCCGCCGTCACGTTCGGCAGGCGACGACAACGGCGCGTTGCAGGAGCGTATCTCGCGCCTTGAGGCGCTCATCGAACAATCCGCAGAGCCGGATCGAGCGCGATGACCGCGACGGGAACACGATCGGACGGCGCGCTTTACATGTACGCAATCGTGCCCAAACCGGCCCAGGGCGCCGCGCCGTATCAATTCGACAACGACGTTCATCTTGTCGAAGGCGAGGCGTTCGCGGCAATCGTGGCGGAGGCGCCGGCCAAGTCACAGGCGAGGCGTGACCGCCGCGAGCTGGCCCTGTCGTTGCTGGCTCATCAGAAGATGATTGAACGTGTGATGGAGCACGGAAAAACGTTGCCGGTTAAGTTCGACACGACCGCGCCTGACCGCGAAAGCGTCGAGCGATGCCTTGAGCGTGGCGAAGCCGCCTTCTCCCAGGCGTTCGAGACGCTGCAGGGAAAGACCCAATACGAAGTCCTCGTCACCTGGGATCTTGAGGCGGTGTTCGCGGAGATCGCCACGGATCCCGAGGTCGTGCGCCTGAAGGGCGAGCTCCAGGCGACACCCGATGGACCCTCTCGACAGGAAGATGCGAAGCGCCTTGGTGCTCTCGTCAAGGCGTCTCTTGAGCGGCGTCGTGAGACGTTCGGCCGCGCTCTCGCGGACGCCCTGCGGGCGGTCTCGGCTGATGTGGTTGTCAATTCACTGATGGATGACCGCATGGTTCTGAACCTGGCTCTGCTCGTCGACGACAACCGCGCGGGCGAGCTTGACGCGTGCCTGGAACGCCTCGACGCGCTTCACGACGGCAGACTCTCCTTTCGCTGCGTCGGTCCGCTGCCACCGCACAGTTTCGCCGCGGTCGAGGTGTCGTTCTTCGGCGCCGATGAGATTGCGCGGGCACGTCGTCTGCTGGGTCTTGATGGGTCCCAGGACACCGAGACCGTGCGTTCCGCCTATCTAAGGCTTGCCAAGCGGATGCACCCCGATACGGCGGGCAACCAAAACGCCACTGAGAGCATTAACTCGTTGAACGACGCCTATCGGACCCTCGCCTTGTACGCCGAATCCGGAGGACCAGTAGTTGTTAAGGTGCAACGACAGGAAACAGCCCATGCCGCAAGTCTCGAGTAAAGACGCCACCCCATCGGAAGAGGCGGGCATGGTCTATGTCTACGGGCTTGCCCCGGCTCGCTGCGAACTGGAGCACGCTTGTGAGCCGGCGGACTTTTCCGCTGCGAAGTTCACGGAACCGAGGCTGCTGGCGCAAGGCGATCTGACCGCAATTGTCAGCGATGTCACGTTATCGACCGAATTGCCGCTCGACGAGCTCTTGCAGAGCAACTGCAAGGCCAACGAGCTGGTCTTCCATCATCATCGGGTGCTGCAGGCGCTCGCGGATGTCAGCACGGTCCTGCCGACACGATTTGGTACCGTCTTCAGCGACGACAAGGGCGTGAAGGCTGCGCTCGCGCAGAATCGGCTAGCCCTTCTTGAAGCGATCAAGCGTGTCGAAGGTGCCGTGGAATGGGGAATAAAGGTCTTCTGTGCACGCGATCGCCTGGGTGAACGGCTGGCCGGCAAGGTCCCCGCGATCATTCAACTTGAAAGCGAGGTTGCCGAAGCGGCTGAGGGCAGAGCGTTTTTCTTGCGGCGGCGTCTTGAGAGTCTGGTCAGCGACGAAGTCGAGCGCGCCATTGTCCGGTGCCTGAACCACACGACCAAACGTCTGGATGGCGTTGTTCGTGAGTTCACGCAGTACAAACCTCAACCCGCCGAAGTACACGGGCGCAATGTCGAGATGATCCTGAACGGGGCGTGCCTGGTGGACAAGACCTGTGAGCAGGAGTTGTTCGATCTGATCGAGGACATTCGAAGCACGTATGCCGGGATGGGATTTGACCACGAAATCACCGGTCCATGGCCACCCTACAGCTTTGCCGAGCGATGGCAGAACGACTGCGCGCATGACACTTGAAACAGGAGGCGGGCAAGAACTTGCGCTCTCCGATCTGCTGGATCGGGCTTTGAACAAGGGGGTCGTCATCTATGGAGAGGCGACGGTTTCTTTGGCCGGCGTCGACCTGGTGTATGTCGGCCTGAAGGTCCTCGTGGGGTCGGTTGACGCGGTTCAGCGCATGCGCTCGGCGCCGCGAGACCGGATAGCGGCCGACGCCGGGGAACCGATCTAGCAATGTACTATGTCTACGGGATCATCGATGGTGGCGACATCGACGGCGACGTGCTGCGCGGCCATTCAGGGGATGACGTTGCCGTCTTTCGTCTTGGTGAACTCGGTTTTCTGGTCAGCGACGCCGCGGCGGCCAGTGTCGAACCATCGCCGGAAAACGTCTGGCGTCACGAGAACATCCTGCACGCGTTGATGGCGCGGCATGCGGTGTTGCCGGCGCGGTTCGGATTGATCTGCGACCGCGACACCCTGTCGTCTGTGCTGGAGTCAAACCGACACAGGATTGAAGAGGATATGCGGCGAGTCGCCGGCAGGGTCGAAATCGCCGTGCGTATCGGTGAAAAGACGCCGCCGCGAGACATGACGCCGAAACCGCCTGCCGCTCGTTCGGTTGAGGCGTCGGGGAAGGCCTATCTGCTGACACGCGTCGCCGAGCACCGGCGGACGCTGGCGGTGGCCGCCAAGACGCGGCCCGCCGTTTGTCACGTACGCCGTCAGATCGACCGACTCGCTCTTGAGACCCGATGGAGTGACGCCGTCGACGCGTGGCAACCGGTCAAGGGCTCTTGCCTTGTCGAACGGCATGGCGTTGCCCAGTTTGTCCGGGCCGCCGAAGAACGGGCGTCGTGCCGGCAGGATATCGTCGTGACCTGCACCGGACCGTGGGCACCTTATTCGTTTGTCAGCGCGCTTGCTGTCATGGGCGGGACGCGTTGACCGCGGCGAGAAATCTCGACGCGGAACTGGCCGGAAAGATGCTGTTTGGTGACGCGGCCGGCGCCGCGGACGATGGTCAGACCGGCCCCCGTGCCGCGTCGCCTCCGGACCGACGCCTCGAGACAGACCAGGACAATGCCGCCGACGACCTCGTCAGGTTGGTCCTGACACTGCTTGACACGATACGTCAGCTGATGGAGCGCCAGGCGATCCGCCGCGTAGAGAGCGGCTCGTTGTCCGACGACGAAGTCGAGCGTGTCGGCGTCACCCTGATGCGCCTGGAGGAGCGGATGGCTGAACTGAAGGCGCAATTCGGTATCGACGATGAACACCTCTCGTTCCGTGTTGGAACCGTGCAGGACCTTCTGAACGTGTTACAGGACGAAGACGAAGGTACCGGGTGAAGGGGTTGAGGAAATCTGTGGCTTGCCCGCCGACGGGATGTGGGAACTTGAAGCATGACGCCTGACAAACCTAAAGCGGATGAACGGGAGCGGGGCACCGAAGCCCTGGAACTGCGTGTCGTGGAAGCGATGCAGAGGGATATCGGTCGCGGGCTGGCCCGTATCGACCCCGCTGACATGGTGCAGGTCGGGGCTAAGCCGGGCGACATCCTGCGGATCTTGGGTGGCAGGCAGAGCGTTGCCAAGGTCATGGCAACGTTTCCGGACGAACGCGGCAAGCAGATCGTGCAGATCGACGGCCTGACCCGCGACAATGCCGGCGTCGGACTGGGAGAAAAGCTGTATCTGCAGAAGACGTCATGGAAGCCTGCCAGCAGGCTGGAACTCGCGCCGCTGGGTGTCGAACGCGCCGGCTCCGGCGGCCGGCGAGGCGGCCGGTTCATAGGTCACCTTCTCGAAGGCCTGTCCGTCAGCGAAGGTGATCGGGTGCGCGCGACGATGATCGGATCGCGTAGTCAGGATTTCTCTGTCGTGCGCACAGTGCCCAAGGGCGCCGTCGTCATACAACCCACGACCATTATCGAGATCAAGGGCAGCAAGGGGGGAACGGATCTCGGCAATCGAATTGCCTATGAGGATGTCGGCGGCCTCAAACGCGAACTGGCTTCGATCCGGGAAATGATCGAACTGCCTCTAAGA
Organism: Alphaproteobacteria bacterium; assembly: GCA_028277285.1. Classification (GTDB taxonomy): domain Bacteria; phylum Pseudomonadota; class Alphaproteobacteria; order SP197; family SP197; genus JANQGO01. Next base: position 4,392 of record JANQGO010000166.1, read on the forward strand.
TATCCGGAAATCTTTGAACAGCTCGGTGTCGATGCGCCCAAGGGGGTCTTGATGAGCGGTCCGCCGGGCTGCGGCAAGACGCTGATCGCGCGTGCGGTCGCCAGCGAAACGGACGCGAAGTTCTACGCGCTGAGCGGCCCCGAGATCATGCACAAGTACTACGGTGAGAGCGAAGCGCATCTGCGGCAGGTGTTCGAGAAGGCATCAGAATCACCAAGTATTATTTTTTTGGACGAGATCGATGCGATCGCGCCGAAGCGGACCGCGCTTGGCGGCGAACAGCAGGTCGAGCGCCGCGTCGTGTCTCAGCTGCTGACGCTGATGGATGGTCTTGCCAACCGCGGGAGAATCACGGTCATCGGCGCCACGAATATGCCGGATGCACTCGACCCCGCCCTGCGTCGTCCTGGAAGGTTCGATAGGGAGATCGTTATCGGCGTGCCTGACAGAACCGCGCGCGAGGAGATTCTGCTGATCCACACACGTGGCATGCCGCTTGCGGACGACGTCGACATAGAGCGCTTGGCACAGGTGACTCACGGCTTCGCAGGGGCCGATCTGCAGTCGCTGGCCCGCGAGGCGGCGATGACGCGGCTGCGGCGGATCTTTCCAGACATCGACTTTGATATGGACTACATACCCGACGAGGTTCTGGAGGATCTAACCGTCGGCATGGCCGACTTCAAGGAGGCGCTGGCTGCCGTCGAGCCGTCGGCCATCCGGGAGGTGTTTTCCGAGATCCCCGATGTCAGGTGGGATGATGTCGGCGGTCTTGACGAGGTCAAACAACTGCTCGATGAGTCCATTCAATGGCCTCTGCGGTATCCCGACCTGTTCTCGAAAGCCCGTGTCTCGCCCCCCAAAGGAATTCTGCTCAACGGCCCGCCGGGCGTCGGCAAGACACTCCTGGCGAAGGCGCTTGCCACCGAGAGCGGTGTCAACTTTATCTCCATCAAAGGGCCCGCCCTTGTCAGCAAATGGATGGGCGAAACCGAGCGTGCGGTGCGTGAGGTGTTTCATAAGGCAAAGCTCGCCTCGCCTTGTATCGTGTTCCTCGATGAGATCGACAGTATCGCGCCACGGCGTGGCGGCAGCGATGCGTCCGCCGTGACCGACCGTGCGATAGCGCAACTGCTGACGGAAATGGATGGTATCGAGGCGCTGAGGGGCGTCATCGTGTTGGCCGCGACCAACCGCAAGGACTTGATCGATCCGGCGTTGCTCAGGGCCGGGCGGTTCGATTTCGTCATCGATCTGCCATTGCCTGACGCGGTGGCACGCAGGAGGATCTTCGAGGTGCATACCCGGGGCAAGCCGCTTGCCCCCAATGTCGACCTCGACGCGCTGGCTGGCGATGCCCGCGCCGGCTGGAGCGGTGCCGAAATCGAGCTTCTTTGCCGAAAGGCGAGCACGGCGGCGATCAGGGATGTTCTGGCCGGCGATCCCGATCCGTCGAATGCGACAGGCCGGCTGGAGATCAAGCAGAGTCACTTTGTCATGTCCTTGACTGACAGGAACTCGATCCAGTAGCGCGCACGGCAGCGGCGAACGGGAGAATTGCGATTGCGTTTGTTGATCCATATCCCGATCGTTCATAGCCAAGCCGATATGGGTTCGTCGTCGAAGGACGTGGAGCGGGCTTACATTGATCAAAAGGGACATCAGGCTTGGCAAGAAAGCCGCCGGGCAATCGCCGAGTTTTGGCAGAACCTGGAACAGGTGGTCTTGTCGCTGGATATCGACTTCAGCCGGGTGCGTCTCTATCAGGACGGGCTTCCGGTGTGCGGCCATGAGGCTGAGATCGTGCGCGACTTGGCCAAGGCGGGAGGCTCCAATTATCGAATCCTGCTCGATTTGATGGCGCGCGGCGCCATGCTTGAAGGAACCGAATGCCCCGAGCTGCTGCTCAAGGAGTACGAGCTTCTTAAGGCCAGCATGCTGAAGCGCAAAGACGCAGACAACGAAGGGCTGTCCCAGACATCGAGCTTGACGGCAAAGGAACTGCTTGAAGAACGGGACAGCTTTATCGCGAGGCGCATCGACGAGACGCTGCAACCGGGCGAGATCGGCATGCTGTTTCTTGGCGCGCTTCACAATGCCGTCGACGTGCTGCCGCCGACAATTGAGTCGATCATGCTGATGTTGTCTCAGGAAGACAACGTCAGCAAGCCGTCCGGACGCCTGGAGTAGTGCCGGCGTCGCGTGGGCCGATCGTGACATAGCTGTCTTTCGTCGCCGCGCTTAGCCCGCTGCCCTCATGTCGTATCGTGCGTCGAAGCTGATTGACACATCAGTCAACTGCTGCCTATGGTTTTGACTGATGTGTCAATCAGGTGCGGGTAACAGCGCCACGGCGGGCACGCAAAGGGGCCATCAGCGACCAAAGAAGCCGGGAAAACGGGCTCAAGACCGTTCCTGATGCCCCAAAAACTGGGGAGGGCGAACTGATGTGTGGCGTCTGTGGCTGCGGCACTGAGAACCCGGGTGAGCGAACCGGCGGGCATGACGGCCGCCATACGGCCCATCACCACCACCATCACGAGTCAGAGTTGACGGTGAGCGCGACGTTTGACGACACGCACCTCATCGAAGTCGAGAGAGACATTCTCTCCAAGAACGATCGCTATGCCGCGGCGAACCGGGAACGCCTGGCCCGTGATCGCATGCTGGCCCTCAACCTTGTCTCGAGCCCCGGCGCGGGCAAGACATCGCTGCTGGTCGAGACGGTCCGCGCGCTGCGCGGCAGGATGCCGGTCGGTGTCATCGAGGGCGATCAGGAAAC
>JANQGO010000170.1 GCA_028277285.1 Alphaproteobacteria bacterium
CGAGCCCTTCGGCATCGCATTGGCGGCGGCCGAGGCGGATCTGGAGAACATCAAACATCGCCTTCAGTCGCTCGCCGCCGAATACCGCCAGGGCGAGGCCGCGATCAACGTGGCGCGCGAGCGCATCCGCTTTCTGACGCTGGAGTACGAACGCCAGGTCTCGCTGGAAGCCGACGGCATCGGCGCGCGGGCCAAGCTGGAGGAGGCCGAGCACGATCTCGCCATGGCCCGGCGCGAGGTCGATGTGTTGACCCAGCAGAACGACATGGTGCTGGCCCAGATGGGCGGCAGCCCCGATCTGCCGCCGGAGGTCCATCCTCTCTATATGAGCGCGCTCGCCGCCCGCGACCGGGCCGCGCTCGATCTTGCCCATACCCTGGTGACCGCGCCGGTCAGCGGCCTGCTGAGCGATGTCGGTCTGGAAGGCGGCGAGTATGTCGAGGCGGGCGAACCGGTGTTTGCGCTGGTCGCCAGCGGCGCGCCGTGGGTCGAGGTGAACCTGAAGGAGGTCGACCTGACCCATGTCGAGGCGGGTCAGGAAGCGACGGTGGTGGTCGATGCCTTTCCCGACCAGGAGTGGCGCGCCACGGTCGCCGGCATCAGCCCGGCGACTGGCGCGGAGTTCGCGCTGCTGCCGCCCCAGAACGCCACCGGCAACTGGGTCAAGGTCGTGCAGCGCGTGCCGTTGCGTCTGGAGCTTGAGCCGGACCACGATCTCTCGCGCCTGCGTTCGGGCATGACCGTCACGGTCAGCATCGACACCGGCCACACCCGCGATCTCGGCAGTATCGTGCAGGGCGTCCTGGCCGATGTCCTGCCGAACAAGTGAGCGCAACTGATGTAGCGACCGCATCGCCGGCGCCTGCGGCGCCGGCGCGCCCCACCGGCATACGTTTTGTCCTGCTGGTCACCTTCGCGACCCTGGCGACCACCGCCTATGACTTTACCTGGACTGTGGTGGCGGTCGCGCTGCCCCACATGCAGGGCACATTCTCGACCACCAGCGATCAGATCGCCTGGATGCTGATCGCCTTCATGGTCGGCTCGGCGGTGATGACCGCCAGCACCGGCTGGTTCTCCGCGCGCTTCGGGCGCAAGAACCTGTTCCTGTTCGCCACCGCTGGCTACACGATCTCGCTGGTCGGCTGTGGCATGTCGGAGACCTTGATCGAGGCGTCGGTCTGGCGTTTCGCCCAGGGCCTCGTCGGCGCATCGCTGATCCCGCTCGGCCAGGCCATCGTGGTCGATGCCTTCCCGCCCGAACGTCACGGCCAGGCGACATCGATCTGGGGCATCGGCGTCATGCTGGGCGCCGTCGCCGGCCCTATCGGCGGCGGTTTCCTCTTGGAGTACTATAGTTGGCCATGGGTCTTCTACATCACGATCCCGGTCGGCATCATCGCCCTGATCGGCGCGTGGATCTTTGTGCCGTCGACGCCCGCCGACAAGACACGGCATTTCGATTGGGTCGGCTTCACGACCCTTGTCGTAGGCGCCAGTCTGCTGCAACTGGCGCTGGCGCGCGGCGAACGCCAGGACTGGTTCGATTCGGCAGAGGTCATCATCGAGATGATGGCAGCCCTTATCCTGCTCTACCTGTTTGCCGTTCATACGGTGTTCGCCAAGAGACCGTTTGTCGACCGCGCGCTGTTTCTCGACCGCAACTACATGACCGGCATGGTCTTCATCGCCGTCATCGGTGCGCTGATCGTGCTGCCAAACTTCCTGATGCCCCTGATGCTGCAGCAGATCGGCGGTTACCCGCCGATCGAGACTGGACGCATGATGATGTGGCGCGGCGGCGGCATCCTTCTCGGCCTTATCCTGGTCGGGCGCATCGCGCACAGGGTCAATCCGCGCTCGATGATCATTTTCGGTCTGGTGTTGATGGCGGTGCCGGCCTGGTACATGGCGCAATGGACCGTCGAGATACGCGCCAGCGACGTCATGTGGACCAATGCCATTCAAGGGTTCGGCGGCAGTTTCATCTGGGTGCCGCTCAGCACCCTGACGCTCGCCGGCCTCGCCAAGCGCAATCAGGACCAGGGTTACGCGCTGTTCTACCTGGTCTTCGAGCTTGGCAGTTCGGTCGGCGTCGCCGCGATCGTCGGCAAACACAGCCGGGACTCGCAGATCAACCACGCCATCCTGACCGAGGCGATCCATCCGTTTAACCAGTTGTTCGGTTACGCGCCGGTCGAGCGCGCCCTGGACCTCGCCGATCCCGCGACGCTCGCGCTTTTGGAAGCGGAGATCCAGCAACAGTCGGTGATGATTGCCTACAACAACGCGTTCTTCGCCACCTGTCTGATGGCCGCCGCGCTCATCCCCGCCGTCTTCATCTTCCGAAGACGACAACAGACGACGCCCGAAGAAGTGACGACTGTTGACGAACCCCCGGCTCCGGAGCCGTTGCCGGCCGGCGCTGACCGTTGATGTGCTCGATTTAGTCGGCATCGCCGGCCACGTCGTCACTGCCCAAGCTTTCATCAACATGTCCCTACTGTGACGACCGTCAATGGTCGCGTATGATCGCGGCACCACATGAAAGGGGTGACGCGGTCTTGACCACCAAGAGAACAACGGTGACTCACGCCAACCCCCAATCCCACGTCAAGACCTCAGCCGGTGACATGCAGGTATCGGATCCGCCCGTTCTGGATCACGAGACCCTGCGGTCGCTGGCGGACGCGATCGGCTGGCCCAAGGTCAGCCACTTTATCCGCGACTTCACCGACCACGCCAACCATCACCGCGCGGCCATGCGCGCCGCGCTCGCCAATGGCGACTACGAGACGCTTTACCGCTCCGCCCACATGTTGGTCTCGGTGTCCGGCAGCCTGGGCGCGGTCGCCACGTCGGGATTGTGCGACAAGCTGCAAAAGGCCGCGCAAGCGTCGGAAGCTGCAACGTCCAGAACGCTGTTCGACGAAGTCGATCGCGCAATCGATCAGGCGCTTGGCGAACTCCAGGAGCTGGTGGTCAAGACCAAGTCCTGACCACTGTCTCGCTCAGCGGCTGGCGCGCCGTTTCTCGATCGCATCCCAGATCTGCGCTTCCAGCTTCACGCCGTCAAAGCGGTTGATTTCCTGCAAGCCCGTCGGTGACGTAACGTTGATCTCGGTCAGATAGTCGCCGATGACGTCGATGCCGACAAAGATCAGGCCGCGCTCGACCAGTGCCGGTGCGATGGCATCGCAGATCTCGCGCTCGCGTTGGGTCAATGTCGCGGCCAGGGGCTTGCCGCCGGCATGCATGTTGGAGCGGGCTTCGCCGGCCGGCGGCACCCGGTTGATCGCGCCGGCCGGTTTGCCGTCGATCAAGATGATGCGTTTGTCGCCGGCCCGTACCTCCGGCAGATACTGCTGCACGATCACCGGTTCGCGGTACATGGCCGTGAACATTTCCAGAAGCGCGTTCAGGTTCTCGTCTTCCGGCGTCATGTGGAACACGCCGGCGCCGCCGTTGCCGTAGAGCGGCTTGACGATGATGTCCTTGTAATCGGCACGGAAGTCGTGCACCGCCTGGGCGTTCGACGTGATCAGCGTCGGCGGCATCACGCCGTCGAAATGGGTGACGAAGAGTTTTTCCGGCGCGTTGCGCACATGGGCCGGGTCGTTCACCACCAGGGTGCTGGGATGGATGTGCTCCAACAGATGGGTCGCGGTGATATAGGACATATCGAAAGGCGGGTCCTGACGCATCAGCACCACGTCCATGATCGACAGGTCGATCAGCTGTCCGTTGCCGAGCGTCGCGTGGTTGCCCTTCTCGCGCCGCACGACAAGCGGGCGCGCAAAGGCCGAGACGCGGCCGTCGCGGAAGATCAGATCGCTCGGCATGTAGTGGTAGAGGCCGTGACCGCGTTCCTGCGCCTCCAGCGCCAGGACGAAGGTGCTGTCGGCGTCGATATCGATCGTCTCGATGGGATCCATCTGGATCGCGACCGCAAGGCTCATGTCGGGTTCCCGTTAAGAAAGCTGGCGCGACACAAGGCCGCTCGCTTGGGGCAACTTCACAAGCCCGCACCAAGGGATCAAGGGGAAACTTGCTCAGGCCCGCGGTGGGCCGGATCGGCTAGCCGGCCGACTGCGAAGCCGGCAGCACGCGGACGTAGCTGACGATATCGCGCACCTTCGGGATCGTGCGGGCATGGGCGACGACCCTGTTCAGCTCCGCCTGGGATTTCGCGATGCCGGTGAGGTAGACGATGCCGTGCACGGTCTCGACGTTGTAGTTGATCGACGCGATCTCCTTGTCCCACAAGAGATCGCTGCGCAATTGGGTCGAGATCCAGACGTCGTCGGCGTAGTAGGCAAAGCTGCCTTCGGTGACCTGGATCTCGTTCGCGACTTCCTTGACGCCGTTGACCTGCCAGGTCAGGCGCACCGCATCGATCCGGTCTTCCGGGGTATCGACAACGCCGGCCAGAAGCACCCGGCCTTCGGTGACGTCGATGGAAACGTCCTGGAACAGCTCTTCGTTATAGCGGAACAGACGCTCGCTGATCTCGACGACCAGGGTGGCGTCCTCGACCTGGTCGCCAAGCGACCGCTCTTCGGCGACCGCGACACCCGCTTTGGCGCCCACACCAAGCCAGACGCCTGGCCCGCACGCACTCAACGAAAGGCCACCCGCCATCAAAACCAAGACCGTGATCAGGCTGCGCACCATCAGGGCCGACGTTTCCGCTACATCCTCGGACATTCTATATCTTGGGTATCCCCGCGCTCACAACCTACAAGATAACCCAAACTTCACCGATCGTCGCGCCACGCGTCGGCCTCGTGACGGGGCAGACGCCATGGTCTGACGACGATCAGGTCGATACGCCAAGTAAAGCCTTGGAACTGTGGCCGATATGCGACGTAGCTTTCGAGCGCGCGGATAATGCGCTGTTGCTGACGCGCGGTGACGATCTCCTCGCCCGGCGTACGGCGTGCCTTGACCTCGACGGCGACCAGGACGTCGCCTCGGCTCGCCATGATGTCGATCTCGCCGGCCGGTGTGCGGGCGCGCCGTTCGACAATCCGGTAGCCCTTCAGGCGCAGCAACCAGACGGCGATCGTCTCGCCCAGGCGGCCGAAACCTTCCGCGCGCCGGCGTTTGTCGGTCCCGGTCACGGCGCCTCAGGCCACAGTTCCGCCGATAACCTTGCTATGATGGAACGGCGATTTACTCCACAGCGAGCCAACGTTAGGTTCGCGGAGCAGAGGGATGGTGGGCACGATGGCAGTGTGTTCTGGGGCGAAACGGATGGATTGGCGCGGCTGGTCATGGCTTGCGATCAGTCTGGCACTCTTCATGGCGCTGGCCGCCTGTCAAGCCAGGCAGACCCAGGTCGAAAGCTCGCCGATCGACGAGCGGCCGGAGGAGACCGAACTCCTCGTACTCGACCAGCCGGCTGTGATCGTCGATGAAAACGCGCTGCCGCCCGAGGAGCTGACGCCCTATGGTGTTGCCGCGCCGGGTGTCAAGCGCATCGCCCTCTTGCTGCCGCTGACCGGTCAGCATGCGGATCTGGGTCAAGCGATGGCCGATGCCGCGGCGCTCGCCCTGTTCGACATCAACAGTCCCGACCTGGAGCTTATCGTCCGCGATACCGAGGGCACGGCGATGGGCGCGGAAATCGCCGCCCGCGACGTGGTCGCCGCCAATCCGGACCTGATCGTCGGGCCGCTGTTCGCAACCGACGTCGAAGCCGTGTCGCGGGTCGCACGGCAGGCCGGCATCAACATGATTTCGCTGTCGTCGGACCGGCGCGCGGCGATCAACGGCGCCTACATCATGGGCCTGGACCCGTTCCAGCAGGTCGACCGGGTGGTCGGCTATGCCGCCGAACAGGGCTACACCCGCTTCGCCACCCTGGCGCCCGGCGGTTCGTTCGGCTCTCAGATGGTCCAGGCCTTCCGGGACGCGGCCCAGCTGCATGGCGTCGAGGTCGTCGGTGTGTCGTTCTATGATCCCGCGTCCCAGGATCTGGCCGACGTGGTGCGTGGCTTCACCAGCTACGATGGCCGTCGTGCCGCGTTGAACGCGCAGATCGCCGAATTGCAGGCCCAGAACGACGAAGTCTCGCGCGCCGCCATTGAACGGCTGGAGACGATGGAGGTCGCCGGCACGCTCGACTTCGACGCCCTGTTCCTGCCGGAGTCCGGCGCTGAACTGCGCACGCTTGCCGGCTACCTCTCGTTCTATGGCGTCGATCCCGGCAGCGTCCGGATCCTCGGGCTGTCGAGCTGGGAAGACCCGTCGCTGTTGACCGAGCCCGGCTTGGCCGGCGCCTGGTTCGCCACGACGCCGGCGGACCGGCGCGAGTGGTTCTTCACGCGGTTCGAGGAAACCTATGGCGAAGAGGCGCCGCGGCTCGCGACGCTCACCTATGACGCGGTGGCGCTGGCGGCCGCGTTGATGCGCAACGGCGTCTCCGGCGATTTCAGCGATGCCGCCCTGACCGATTGGCGTGGTTTCGGCGGTGTCGAGGGTCTGTTCCGATTCAAGACCAGCGGCGTGCCCGAACGCGGCCTCGCCGTGGTCGAGATCGAACGGAGCGGCTTCCGCATCGTCAGCCCGGCACCGACCAGCTTCGCCGGCCCGGTGATCTCCTGGCTGGAGCTTAAGTAGGCGCTCCGGCGCTCAGACCAGCAGTTCCCGTAGCACGCTGTTCAGCAGCGGGCGGCCCCGGGGTGTCAGACGGAGCGTGTCGTCCGATGCCACGAGATGGCCGGAGGCGACGAGGCGCGCGCGCCGGTCCGGTGCGACCGCCTCATCCAGCCCCACGCCGGCGACCCGGCGCATGACGGTCTCGGAGAGCCCGCCGGTAAGGCGCAGCCCCATCATCAGGACTTCCTCGATGCGTTCGCGCGCGCCGATCTCAATGACCTCGGCGGTTGCATGGCCTTGCCGTTCAACGGCGCTGAGCCACGTCTCCGGCGCCTTCTCCTGACGCCGTGCGACGGTGGCGCCGTTATCGGTCAGGCGGCCGTGGGCGCCCGGCCCGACGCCGACCCAATCACCGGATCGCCAATAGATCAGGTTGTGGCGGCTTTCCGCGCCCGGCCGCGCGTGGTTGGAGATTTCGTAGGCCGGCAGGCCGGCGGCCGCGGTCATCGCCTGGGTGAGGTCGTAGAGCTCGGCGGCATGGTCGTCGTCGGGCACGACGAGCTCGCCGCGCTGGGCGAGCGTCCAGAAGCGCGTGCCCTGTTCCAGGGTCAACTGGTAGAGCGACAGATGCTCGGTGGCGAAAGCAAGCGCGCGTTCCAGTTCCGCTCGCCACGCATCGGGCGTCTGGCCGGGCCGCGCATAGATCAGATCGAAACTGGTGCGTCCGACGGTCTTGTCGGCGATGTCCAGGGCACGCAGGGCTTCGGCCACATTGTGTCGACGGCCCAGCAGGCGCAGCGCGTCGTCGTCGAGCGCCTGGACACCGATCGACAGGCGGTTGACGCCGGCAGCCGCATAACCGGCGAACCTGTCGGCCTCGACCGACCCGGGGTTGGCCTCCAGCGTCACCTCCAAATCGGTGACCAGCGGCCAGTGTTTCGCGATCTGGTCCAGGACCGCCTCGACCGTCGCCGCGGTCATCAAGGACGGCGTGCCACCGCCGAAGAAGACGCTTGCGACCGTGCGCCCCGGCGCCAGGACCGCCATGGCATCGAGTTCGGCGACCAGGGCCCGCGCCCAGCGTTGGTCATCGACCGTCTCCCGCACGTGGCTGTTGAAGTCGCAATACGGGCACTTCGACTCACAGAACGGCCAGTGCACATAGATGCCGAAGCCGGGATCGTCGGCGGCGTCGCGCCGCCGCTCGGGCATTGTTTGGGGCAGAGCCGTCATCGGCGCGACCATAACCCAAGCCGGTGGCGCGAACCTAGATATGCTGACGACTTGCCGTGCCGATCGGCCCTAAACGTTCTGCAGATCCTGTTCATCGTAACCGGCGGCTTCGTGGTTGGCCTTGCGCGGTCCGAGCAGGAGTTCGGGATCGCGGTCTTCGGACCAGCCGAGCACGGGCGTATGGGCGCGATAGCCCAAGAGCTGCTGCACACGCGGCGGCAAGGCAGCGGCCTTGTCAGGCGGGCAGGAAAGGTACTGGTTCTCCTCCTGGCGCAGCCAACCGACGGAGAAACCGGAGACGATGGCAGTGCGCGGTGTTTCCGTTCGGTTGATGCCGGCGCCGTGCAGCAGCGATCCCAGCCAGACCACGGCCGATCCCTTGGCCATCTCGGCCAGCACCACGTCGTCTTCGGTCGCAACGCGGTCGCGCGGCCACAGGTGGCTGCCGGGTACCATGCGTGTCGCGCCGTTCTCGGCGGTGAAGTCGGTGCCGGCGACGATGAAGGAAAGCAGGATCTCCTTGTCCCCCGGCTCAAGCTCGACATAGGGCTGATAGACGCCGGTGTCGCGATGCAGAGGCTGCAGTTTGCCGCCGGACCAGACCTGCAGAATGCCGAGGACCTGAACCTGATAGCTCTTGCAGTTCTCCAGCAGGACGGCATCAGCCAGCGCGCCGAGTAGGGGGTCGGCGATGATGTCGCCGGCCGCCGACGATTTCGCGGCCAGCGCGTGGACCCGCTTCATCGCGCCGCCGAAGAACGCGCCGCCCGCCGCCGGTGTCCGGTCGAGATCCGGCTGCACGTCACCGATCAGGCGGTCGATGACGTCGTCGGAAATCAGCCGATCGAGAACGACAACGCCGTCATCGCTAAGCGATGCCAGGATCGCGTCCTGGCTGGCGTCACATTCAAATCGTGCGAGTTCCACGGCCATATCTCCGAGCTAATGGACCAAGCGAGGTCATAGAGCTTGGCGCAGGCGCTAGCCATTGATCAAATTTAAATAGTGAAAGACTGATATCTAAGATAGGAATATCAACGCCATGCGGGAATCGCTACCGGACCTCGACTATCTGCGCACCCTGCTGGTCGTCGCGCGGCGCGGGTCCATGAGCGAGGCGTCGGGCGAACTGCTGTTGTCGCAGTCGGCGATCAGCATTCAGATCGCCAAGCTTGAAGACCGGTTCGGTCACCGGCTGCTGGACCGGCATGCCCGCGGCGTGACGTTGACGCGCCAGGGCCGCGTCGTCGCCGATCATGCGGAGCAGATGCTGCGCCTGTGCCATGACCTCAGCGAAAGGCTTCGCGGTGAAAGCCTCCCGGCGTCGGTGCGGCTCGGCCTGGCGCCCGACTTCGCGCTCGGCCGTCTGCCCAAACTGCTGCGCGAGTTCGCCGATGTCCGGCGGCATCTGACCATGCGGGTTGTCGTCTCCCACAGCCCCAAGCTTGAGGACCTGCTCAGGAAGGGCGCCTTGGATCTGGCGCTCGCGGCGACGGAGTTCACGACGCTCACGCCGTTGACGCGGTGGCGCGAGACCTATCAATGGGTGGCCAGCGCGGACTTCCAGCTCGACCTGACGCGGCCGCTGCCGCTGGTCATGATCGTCGGCGAAGAGGATGATTCGTTAATCTCCTGGGAACAACGCATTCTCGAACGGCTTCAGGAAAAAGGGCTGCGCTGGACGATCGCCTACGGCACCGACACCGTTGAGTCGAAGGTCGCCGCGATCGAGGCGGGGCTCGGTATCGGCAATCTTGTCCGCGACGCGCACCGTCCGGCCATGCGGGTGCTCACCGAGTTCGATGGCCTGCCGCCGCCGCCACACTTGGAGTTCGGTATCTTCGCCAAGACGGATGAACTCTCGACCCTCGAAGACTCGCTGGTCAAAGCGCTGCTCTCCATGCTCCACGGCGACCGGGCCGATGGATAGGCGATCCTAGGCGAACGCCGCGACCAGCTTGGCAAACGCCACCGCGCGGTGGCTGATGGCAGTCTTCTCCGCCGGGTCCATCTCGCCGAACGTCATGGCGTAACCGTCCGGGATGAAGATGGGATCGTAGCCGAAGCCGCGCCCACCGCGCGGCGGGAAGGTCAGCTCGCCTTCGATGCGGCCCTCAAAGGTACGAGCTTCGCCGCCGGGCCAGGCCATGGCGAGGACACAGACGAAGGCGGCCCGGCGGTTGGTCTGGCCGGCGAGTTCACGTTCGACGCGCGCCATCGCGGCGTCGAAATCGCGGTCGGGCCCGGCCCAGCGCGCGCTCCGGATGCCTGGCGCGCCGCCCAGGGCCTCGACGGCAAGGCCGGAATCGTCGGCCAGCACCGGCAGGCCGGCGCCTTCGACGGCGGCGTGCGCCTTCAAAAGCGCGTTGGCGACGAAGCTGTCGCCGGTTTCTTCCGGTTCGTCGAGGCCGAGTTCCGCCGCCGAGACGACATCGCCGCCCAGTGTCGCCAACAGCTCCCTTATCTCGGCGACCTTGCCTTCGTTGTGGCTGGCGATGACCAGCCGGTCGGGCCAGGTGAGCGCCATGTTCTTAGATCCCGAGAGCCTGCTGCTGGATCGCCGTCAGCTCGGCGATGCCGGCGGTCGCGAGGTTGAGAAGTTCGACAAACGCTTCGCGCGAGAACGGGTCGGCCTCGGCTGTCGCCTGCACCTCGACCAGTCCGCCATCGCCGGTCATGACGAAATTGGCGTCGGCTTCGGCGGTGCTGTCTTCGGCATAGTCCAGGTCAAGCACGCCTTCGCCTTCCCAGATGCCGCAGGAGATGGCGGCAACCTGGCCGATAAGCGGCAGGCCACCCAGGAGCCCCTGATCGACCAGGCCCTGCATGGCGATGTGGAGCGCGACGTAGCCGCCGGTAATCGCCGCGGTGCGCGTGCCGCCATCGGCCTGGATGACGTCGCAGTCGAGCCTGACCTGGCGTTCGCCGAGCGCCCTCAGATCGGTCACCGCGCGCATGCTGCGCCCGATCAGGCGCTGGATTTCCTGGGTCCGCCCGGATTGTTTGCCGCGCGCGGCCTCGCGGTCGGTGCGGGTATTGGTGCTGCGCGGCAACATGCCGTACTCGGCGGTAACCCATCCGCGGCCCTGGTCGCGCAGCCACGGCGGCACCCGTTCCTCGACGCTCGCCGTGCACAGCACATGGGTGTCGCCAAATCGGGCCAGGCACGAGCCTTCGGCGTGTTTGGAAAAGCCGGTTTCCAGTTCGATGGCGCGCAACTGGTTCTTGGCGCGTCCTGACGGGCGGTTCATGTAATGTATCCTGCGGGTCTCGAAGAAGCGCGCCAACCTAGCGGGTTTTATCCCGACGTAAAGCGGCTGCGTGACGCCAAACACACGGAAAAGACCCAATCTGGCGTCAATCTGTGGGCCGTTGACGCTGAGCGGCCGTGGCCCTACATGATCTGCGCCGCATCGGTGTGCTGTTGCCGGCTGAACGGCAGGCGAAATTTGGACTGATGATCCAGGAACTGAACGAGCGATCGCGGGAGATCTTCCGCATCATCGTAGACGAATACGTCAAGACCGGCGAACCCGTGGGCTCGCGCACGATTTCGCGTCGGCTGACCACGTCCCTTTCGCCGGCTTCCGTACGCAACGTCATGGCCGATCTGGAAGAGGTCGGTCTCCTGGAATCGCCCCACACCAGCGCTGGCCGTCTGCCGACGGAAACCGGTCTGCGTCTCTATGTCGACGCGCTTCTGCAGCTGGGCGACCTGTCGCCGGATGAGCGGCGCGCGATCGAAGCAGCGTGCGAGGAGGCGGGCCACCAGTTCGACGAGCTGGTCGGCCAGGCGACCGGCTTGCTCTCGGGCCTGTCGAGCCATGCCGGCGTCGTCATCGCGCCGAAGAAAGAAGCGCCGTTCCGCCAGGTCGAGTTTGTCTCGCTGGCGCCCGACCGCGCCCTGGTCGTCGTCGTGCACGAGGACGGCGCGGTCGAGAACCGCATCATCGAGCTGCCGCCCGGCATCACGCCGGCGATCCTGACGCGCGCCGGCAATTATCTGAACGCCCGGGTCGCCGGCCGGTCGCTGGCCGAGGCGCGGACCCACATCACGGGCGAACTGCAGCGCGACGAAGCCGAACTGGATGCGCTGACCCAAAAGGTGGTCGAGGAAGGCCTGGCGACTTGGTCGGGCGACAACGACACCGAGGACCGGTCGACCCTGATCGTCAAGGGCCAGGCGAACCTCTTGAACGACGTCAGCGTGATCAGCGATCTCGAGCGTATCCGCGAATTGTTCGACAAACTGGATCAGGCACGCCATATGGAACGCCTGTTGGAACTGACCCACGATGCGGACGGCGTGTGCATCTTCATCGGCGCCGACAACGAACTCTTTCAGTTGTCCGGCTGCTCGACGATCGTGGCGCCGATCTCCGACAACGACGGCGGGTTCGTCGGCGCGCTCGGCATCATCGGTCCGACGCGCATGAACTACGCCCGTATCATTCCCATGGTCGACTACACCGCCAAGGTTGTCGGCCGCCTGCTGGGCTGACCGCCCGCGACGCAAGAAACACTCTTTATGGAACGAAGACGTATGAACGACGGTAAGAAACAAGAACCCAAACTCAACATGTTCGACCCCGCCAACGACGATGGCGGTCCGGCCGGGAAGCCTGACGACGCGCCGAAGAACGAGCCGGATCACAACGGTCGGATCGAGCCGGAGAACGATGTGCAGCCCGAAGAGCCCGACGCGTTCGACGACTTTCAGGACGTCGGTGAGCTCGACCGCGAGGCCGAGCTCGAGGCGCAGGTCTCGGACTTGACCGACCGACTGTTGCGCGCGGTCGCCGATACGGAGAACGTCAGAAAACGCGCCGAGCGCGAACGCGACGACGCCCGCAAGTACGCGGTGACCAAGTTCGCCGAAGACATGCTGGGTGTCGCCGACAACATGGCGCGCGCGCTTGACGCCGTCGACGACGACCTCAGACACAACGACGCGGTCAAGGGCCTGATCGAAGGCGTCGACCTGACCGCCAAGGAGCTGGCGACGGTGCTCGACCGCCACGGCATCAAGCAGATCGATCCGATGGGCCAGAAGTTCGACCACAACCTGCATCAGGCGATGTTCGAGGTCGAAGACGCCGATGCCGAACCGGGCACCGTGGTCCAGGTCCTGCGCACCGGCTACACCATCGGCGACCGCCTGCTGCGCCCGGCCATGGTCGGCGTGGCGAAAAAGCCGGCCTGATTTCATCTGCGTCGGCGCAAGCTGCGCCACCCCCCTCACCCAGCTTCGGCTAAGGCGCTCTCGCGCCTAAGCCTGCACAACCCTCTCCCCCACTGACGCAGGGGCGAGGGGATGTGGCGCTGGTCGTGCTTCCCCTCGCCCGCATGCGGGAGAGGGAGGGGCCCGACGCGAAGCGTTGGGAGGGTGAGGGTGTCCGGCTCTAGCTGATGCCGCGCTCGGTCTTGATGCGGTCATAGGCGGCGTTGATCTCCGCCATCTTCTTGTTGGCGACCTCGACGAAGTCTTCCGGCAGGCCCTGGGCGATCAGCGTATCCGGGTGGTTTTCCCGCAACAGCGTGCGATAGGCCGATTTGACCTCCTGGTCGCTGGCCGATGCCTTGATGCCGAGGATCTCGTAGGGGTCGGTTTCCGGCGCGGCGCCGCCGGCAACGAACGTGCTCTCGATGCGGTGCAGGTCCGCCGCGCTGAAACCGAAGATGCGGGCGACGGACGCGATGTAGTCGCGCTCCGCCTGATGGTAGGTGCCGTCCGCATGGGCGATCATCAGGAGTGCGGCGAGCAGCTCCTCCAGCATCTGGCGGTTGCCGGCCATGATGGATGCGATCTGGCGCGCGTAAGGCTCATAACCCGTCGCGTCGTTCTTGGCCTGATTGAAGATCGCGCCGACCTGTGCCGAGGCCTCGGGCGGGATGCGCACAACACGCTTCAACGCGTCCACTTCATCGCGGGTGACCTGGCCGTCGGCCTTGGCGAGCTTGGCGGTCAGGGCGATGACCGCGACCGTGAAGGCGACCTGACGCGCCTCGTGGGACCACGGCGAGTGGTTCTCCAGGCGCGGCCGGTTGGCGCCGCTTCGTTGCTTGTCGACGGCGAAGTGGCCGGCGGCCACGCCGATCAGCGCGCCGATCGGCCCGCCGATGCCAAAGCCGATGGCACCGCCCAAAATCTTTCCCCAAATGCTCAACGAACCCTCCGGCCGATCGATCCGCCCCAGCGTCTTTTGTTCCGGCCTATGCCGGCTGGCACATTAGGTGGTGGCGCGCCACGACGATACCAACAACCGGCGGGCACGCAGGTCAACCCGTGACAATGCGCTGGACATCGCTGTCGGGGATGACGTTGGCCAGGTAGCCGAAGCTGCCGTCGCAGGCCATTTCCGCCGCCGCGTCCATGACCAGCTTGCAGGTCGCGCGATAGAGGCTGCCGCCGGTCGAGATGCGTTTGACGCCCATCGCCGCCATCGTGTCGCGCGATGCGCCGCCGCCCATGCCGACGACGATGTTGAGCGGGCCGTCGACCTCGTCAACCAAGCGTTTGACCGTCGCGTCGTCGGTCGGGCCGGGCGCGTAAAGGCAGTCGGCGCCGGCCTCGCGGTAGCGGTTGAGCCGCTTGATCGACTCGTTCAGTGGGTCGTCGTGGCCGTAGAGGAAACACTCCGCGCGCGCGGTCAGCACGAATCCGCTGGCGTCCGCCGCTTCGCGGGCGGCGGCGATGCGCTCGACCGCCTGTTCGATGTCATAGAACGGGTCCTTGAGATCGCCGGTGAAGTCCTCGATCCCGCCGCCGGCCATGCCTTCGGCGACCGCCAGACGGATCGTTTCGGCGACGTCCTCGGGCCGGTGGCCATAGCCGTTCTCCAGGTCGCCGTTGACCGGCAGGTCGGTCGCGCGCGCGATGGCGCCGTAGGCCGCCAGAACCTCCGCCCGCGACGCGCCCTCCGGCCCGTCCACTCGGCCCTTTGCATAGTTAAGGCCGGCGCTTGTCGTCGCCAATGCCTTCAGACCTGCCGTCGACAAGAGGCGTACGCTGGCGATATCCCATGCGTTGGGCATGACGAAACAGCCGGGTTCTTCGTGCAGGGCCCTGAAGGCCTGGATTTTGGCGGCAAGATCGACCGGCATGTGCTGATCCCCTTGGTCTGTCTCGGCGGTGCGGACGTCCCCACCTTATCATGAACAAAGATAGAACAAACAAACAGAGTCTGCTGTCCTGACGAATTCCTGACAAGTGACTCCAATCAAAGGCGTTTCGAGGCTAGGGCGCCCTTGTACGCTTGCGCGATAACCCTATATCTCCACCCAGCAAATAAGGAATTGTAGGGAGTCCTGACCCGGGCGCCGCAGCGCGGGCCCCCCTGGACTCGCCACGAAAGGCAGGAGAAGACATGGCTAAAGTAATTGGTATAGACCTCGGAACGACCAACTCATGTGTCGCGGTCATGGAGGGCAAATCGGCCCGCGTGATCGAGAATGCCGAGGGTGGACGCACAACGCCGTCCATGGTTGCCATCACGAGCGACGACGAGCGGCTGGTCGGTCAGTCGGCCAAGCGCCAGGCGGTAACCAATCCTGAGAATACGCTCTTCGCCATCAAGCGGTTGATCGGACGTACCTACGACGACCCGATGACGAAGAAGGACAAGGACCTGGTTCCTTACAAGATCATCAAGGCCGACAACGGCGACGCCTGGGTCGAGGCCCATGGCGAGAAGTACAGCCCGAGCCAGATCAGCGCCTTCATCTTGCAAAAGATGAAAGAGACCGCCGAGGCTTTCCTGGGCGAGACGGTGACCCAGGCGGTCATCACCGTGCCGGCCTATTTCAACGACAGTCAGCGCCAGGCGACCAAGGACGCCGGCAAGATCGCGGGCCTTGAGGTCCTGCGCATCATCAACGAGCCGACCGCGGCGGCACTGGCCTATGGTCTGGAGAAGAAGCAGACGGGCACCATCGCGGTCTATGACCTGGGTGGTGGTACGTTCGACATCTCGGTCCTGGAGATCGGCGACGGCGTCTTCGAGGTGAAGTCGACCAACGGCGACACCTTCCTGGGCGGCGAGGACTTCGACCAGAAGATCCTCGACTACCTGGCCGAGGAGTTCCAGAAGGAGCAGGGCATCGACCTGCGCGAGGACAAGCTCGCGCTGCAGCGCCTCAAGGAGGCCGCGGAGAAGGCGAAGATCGAGCTGTCGAGCTCGGTTCAGACCGAAATCAATCTGCCCTTCATCACCGCCGATGCGTCGGGTCCGAAGCACCTGACCATCAAGCTGACGCGCTCGAAGCTGGAGGCTCTGGTCGACGACCTGATCCAGCGCACCATCGAGCCGTGCAAGGCGGCCTTGAAGGATGCCGGCATGAGCGCCGGTGAGATCGACGAGGTCATTCTGGTCGGCGGCATGACCCGCATGCCGAAGGTCCAGGAGACCGTGAAGCAGTTCTTCGGCAAGGAGCCGCACAAGGGCGTCAACCCGGACGAGGTTGTCGCGACTGGTGCCGCGATCCAGGCCGGCGTGCTGCAGGGCGAGGTCAAGGACGTCCTGTTGCTGGACGTCACCCCGCTGTCGCTGGGTATCGAGACCCTGGGCGGTGTCTTCACCCGCCTGATCGACCGCAACACGACGATCCCGACGCGCAAGAGCCAGGTGTTCTCGACCGCCGAGGACAACCAGACCGCGGTGACGATCCGCGTCTTCCAGGGCGAGCGTGAGATGGCGTCCGACAACAAGCTGCTCGGCCAGTTCGATCTGGTCGGTCTGCCGCCGGCGCCCCGTGGCCTGCCGCAGGTCGAGGTCACCTTCGACATCGACGCCAACGGCATCGTCAACGTGTCGGCCAAAGACAAGGCGACCGGCAAGGAACAGCAGATCCGCATCCAGGCCTCCGGCGGTCTCTCCGACAACGAGATCGACCAGATGGTCAAGGACGCCGAGGCCAACGCCGAGGAAGACAAGAAGCGGCGTGAGCTGGTCGAGGTGCGCAACCACGCGGACGCGCTGATTCACACGACGGAGCAGCAGCTTGCCGAGCACGGCGACAAGATCGGCGAAAGCGAGAAGAACGCCGTGGAGGCGGCGGTGACCGAGCTGAAAGAGGTCAAGGAAGGCGATGATGTCGAGGCCATCCAGACCAAGACCCAGGCGCTTGCCGAGGCGGCCATGAAGCTGGGCGAGGCCATGTACCAGGCCGAGCAGCAGGCCCAGGCCGATGGCGGCGGCGAGGGTCCTGGCCCCGACGCGCCAGGCTCGGGCGACCCCGATATCGTCGATGCCGAGTTCGAGGAAGTCGACGACGAGAACAAGAAGTCTGGCACCGGCAACGCCTAAGCGTTATGTCCGTGCCTAGCTGATAGCGCATTGGGCCGCGCCGGCGATCTTCGTCCGGCGCGGCTGCGCGTTTCGGGGCAGGCAGAAGATCAATGGCGAAACGCGACTATTACGAAGTGCTCGGCGTTACCCGCAGCGTCGAAGCAAGCGAGCTCAAGTCGGCTTACCGCAAGCTCGCGATGCAGTACCACCCCGACCGTAACCCCGGCGACACCGAAGCCGAGGTCAAGTTCAAGGAAGTCAACGAGGCCTATGAGGTCTTGAAGGACGGCGAAAAGCGCGCCGCCTATGACCAGTTCGGTCATGCCGCGTTTGATGGCGGCATGGGCGGTTTCGGCGGTGGGGGTGCGCACGACTTCAGCTCCAGTTTCGCCGATGTGTTCGACGATCTGTTCGGCGAGTTCATGGGTGGCGGCCGCCGTCGCGGCGGCGGTCAGCACGGCGGTCAGCGCGGTTCCGACCTGCGCTACAACATGGAGATCACGCTGGAGGAGGCCTATCTCGGCAAGCAGGCGAAGATCCGTGTCCCCACCCACGTGGTGTGCGAGGCTTGCAACGGCACTGGCGCCAAGGATCCCAACGCGACGGTCACGTGCCAGACCTGCGGCGGTTACGGCAAGGTGCGCGCCCAGCAGGGTTTCTTCTCGATCGAACGCACCTGCCCGACCTGCGGCGGTGCCGGCAAGATGATCAAGGATCCCTGTACGGCGTGCTCGGGCACCGGACGGGTGCAGCGCGATAAGACCCTCAACGTCTCGATCCCCGAAGGTGTCGAGGACGGCATGCGCATCCGCCTGTCGGGCGAGGGCGAGGCCGGCATGCGCGGCGGTCCCGCCGGCGACCTCTATATCTTCCTGGCGATCAAACCCCACGCCATCTTTCAGCGCGACGGCACGACGATCTTCTGTCCCGTGCCGATCCCGATGACCACGGCGGCATTGGGCGGGTCGATCGAGGTGCCGACCATCGAAGGCAAGCTCGCCAAACTGTCGATCCCGTCGGGCACCCAGTCCGGGCGGCAGTTCCGGCTGCGCGGCAAGGGCATGACGCCCGTGCGCGGCGGTATCCGCGGCGACATGATTATCGAGACCGTCGTCGAAACGCCGGTGCATCTGACGTCCAAGCAGAAAGAACTGCTGAAGCAGTTCGATGAAGCCGCGACCGGCAAACCGAAGCACCATCCGGAGTCGGAAGGTTTCTTCGCCAAGGTGAAGGAGCTTTGGCAGGATCTGACGGAGTAGGGCGGCTGTTGGTCTAGTCGCATCACCAGCCCACTCCCCTAGGGTTTGTTGAGATCCAGTGATTGTTGGTTTTCGTGGCGCCGACATGGAGGCGGGACCCTCACCCTCCCACCGCTTCGCGCCGGGCCCCTCCCTCTCCCGCAAGCGGTAGAGGGGATGTGCGGCCATCTCCACGAACCCTCGCCCCCGCGTCAGTGGGGGAGAGGGGTGCGCAGGCTTGGGATCGTTAGATCCCTAGCCGGAGCTGGGTGAGGGGGAGACAACGGTCGTCAAGAGGCGCGCGTTTCTCAATAGAACCTAGAGCACAATCCCCCGCCCTGATTTCGCCATTGGCCTTGGCCACCATCGGCTTCATCATGACGACAGTCTCCATCACGCTGTGAGGTGATGTACCGTGCGTACGTTGTTGACAGCCTTGACGCTGGCCCTGGCGGCGACAGGATCGGCGCGCGCCAGCGATCAGACGACCACCATTCGCGACATGCAGACCGCGTGCGGCGGTGTCTTCGCGGTCGCCGATACCGATGGCGACGGCTGGGTGACGCGGGCCGAGGCGGAACTGTCGCTGATGGAGAGTTTCCTGCTTTCGGACGGTAACGCGGACGGTGTCGTGACCCGCGAGGAGTTCACCTTGTGCCGGGTCGGTTCGGGCGCCGTCACGGTGACGCGCACCTCGACCGTGCTGCGCGCCGACGATGTCTTCTTCACCGTCGACACCGACAACGATCAGCAGGTCTCCCGCGAGGAGTGGTTCGCCGCCATCGAAGCGCGCTACACCAGCATCGATTCCGCCGGCCAGCCGATCGCCGTTACCACCTATCGTACGGCAACCGCCGACATCGCCGGCAGCTCCGACGCGCTCGATCAGAATGGCGATGGGTACGTGTCGCTGGAGGAAGTGTCCAACGATGCCGCGCGCGTGTTCGCGACACTGGACGCCAACGGCAACCGCCAACTAAGCCCGGCCGAGTTCACCGCGTTTCGCGTCCACACCACCGCCTCGACCGAGGAGGAGGCGCGCGAGCAGGGCGTTCATGACCTCGCCGAATCTTGGGCCGGCCTCGACGCCGACGGCGACGAGACCCTGACCTTCGACGAATACCGCGCCTATGGCGAGATCCAGTTCCAGGCCGCCGCCGAGCAGGCGGGGTCGGACCCGGAGGTCGCGGTGCCGCTCAGCGCCTTCACCGGCGAAACCGACGGGTGACGCCGGCGCCGTCAGGCGCTAAACATCAGGCATGACAGTTCAGGTCGGCATCGCCGGTTGTGGCGGACGTATGGGTCGAACGCTGATCGAAGCGGTCGGCCAAGCGTCCGGCATGGCGGTCGCGGGCGGATCGGAACGACCCGAAAGCGACTTGATCGGACGCGATGTCGGCACGATCGCCGGCCTGGAGCCCGTCGGGATCGAGGCGACCGGCGACCCCGCCGTGCTGTTCGGCGTGTCGGATGTCGTCATCGACTTCACCACGCCGTCGCTGACCTTGAGCCACCTGGACCTCGCGCGCTCGACCGGCACGGCGCTGGTCATCGGCACGACCGGCCTTGACGATGTCGGCCGCGCGGCCATGGTCGCCGCCGGCGATGACGCGGCCATCGTGTTCGGCGCAAACATGAGCCTGGGCGTCAACCTGCTGCTGGGCCTGACGCGCCAGGTCGCGGCGGCGCTGGATGACGACTTCGATATCGAGGTCGTCGAAATGCACCACCGACACAAGAAGGACGCGCCGTCCGGGACGGCTCTGGCGCTGGCCGAGGCTGCGGCCGAGGGCCGTGGCGTCGCGCTATCCGATGTCGCCGACCGTGGCCGCGACGGACTGACCGGCGCGCGCCAGCGCGGCGCCATCGGCCTGGCGGCGTTGCGCGGCGGCGACGTGGTGGGCGACCACACGGTGATCTTCGCCGCCGACGGCGAGCGCATCGAGATCGGCCACCGCGCGTCCAGCCGCGAGATCTACGCCCGCGGCGCGCTCAAGGCGGCGGCCTGGGCCGCCGGCCGCGAACCCGGTTTCTATGGCATGGCGGACGTTCTGGGCCTCACCTGATAGATTCCTCGCTCGTGGTCGCGCAACGGTGCGCGAGCCGGGATCGAGGAGAAACCCATGAACGTTGTTGTTATCTCGCCGGTGATTTCGCTGGTTGCCGGGATTGCCATCCTGATCTTCCCGCGTCTCTTGAACTATATCGTCGCGGCCTATCTGATCATCGCGGGTATCCTGGGCCTGGCCGGCGGCATGTCGGCGGGGGGTTAGATCGTGTGGCTGGCGCGACGGTTGACGATGTAGGCGCCGATCAGGATTAGCATCAGGCCCAGCAGCGCGCTCCATGGCAGACGCTCGTCCAGCACCAGGGCCCCGATGACGACCGCGACGATGGGCGCCACATAGGCGACCAGCGAAGCACGCGTCGCGCCGACGCGCACCAGCAGCCGGTAGAACAGAAAACCGGGCAGAGCGCTGCCGAAAAGCCCGATGATGACCAGGCAGCCCAGCGCCGTACCGCTGGGCGACAGCGTCCACGGTTGATCGACGATAAGACTGAGCGGGACCAGCAACGCGACGGCGGCGAGCTGGGATGCGGTCACGATGACCATGGGTCCGATCATGCTGATGCGCCGGCCGATAATGTTGGCCGCACCGATACTGATTGCGCCGGCAAAGGTCGCGATCTGGCCAAGCAGGTGGTTGCCGAAATCGAACAGGGCCGCCGGCCCGATGATCGCGATGACACCCGTGAACCCGATCAGGACACCGGTGAAACCCATCGGGGTGAAGCGCTCATCCTGAAAGAAGAGGTGCGCCAGGACAAATGTGACGATCGGCACGAAGCCGATGATGATGCCGGCCAGGCCGGATTCAATGTGAAGCTGCCCCCACGACACCAGCACCATGGGAAGCACCAGGCTGGCGAAACCGAGGGCCGTGATCCACCACCATATGGGCCCCCATGGCGGCAGTCTGAGCCCCATCAGCCGCAGCACCGACCAAAGCGCCAGAAACGAGATGACCGATCTCGCGGCCGTCAGCGTAACCGGCGGAACCTCTGTTACCGCGATGTTGATGAACAGAAACGATCCGCCAAAGCCGGTGGCGCATATCAGAGCAAAAGCGGCATCCGCCCAAGTCATCCGGCGTATGCGTGGTAAATCGCTGCGACTCAATACCGGTTATCCCATCCGTCGCGCTCTGCTCGGCCTCGTCAGAATCCAGTGCTTTTCGTGCATCAAGGCATCAACCGATCGGCTTGGGCCGAGGGCAGGTTGACGAAAATTATCTAAACGTTTGGTGGACTATAGCGGCTGCTGACGCGAACTAAATGACCCCAATCACAACTTTGCAATTGTCGGGAAACACAACCTTTAATTCAATGCCAATTCACTTTTTCCCGCAAAATGCGGTGGATGAATTCGACTGAATTTAAGTCGCGGTCTGCCAGCTTTTTGTCGTTGGATTGCGCCAGTCTTCAATCGCCCGGCGCAAGGCCTGGGCGACTTCCAGACGCTCGTCAGCGGTCAGGAAACTGCCGATTGTGATGGTGCGCCCGTGGGACGATAGCTGGAGCTTGCTGTCGTGTTCCGGCGGGTCGTCCATGTTGACGCGCACCCAATGGGGCTGGAACTGCCAGGACTTCACCGGTCGATGCGGCACGGACCGCGTCACGGTGAGGGTCTCCTCGTCCAAGCGAACGGATTCGACCATGCGGCCGCTTCGGTAGTTCAGGTGGAAGGCGCCCCAGACCAGAAACACCTCCAGCCCGCAGAACCCGGCCACGGGCCATGCGCCCAGTGTGGCGAAGGCCAGACCAAGACCGCCCAGGGCAACGACGAGAACCGCCATCAAGAGCCAGAAACCGCGGCGCGAGAGCGAGCGGTTCGGTGTCAGCACCGCGTCGAAATAGTAACGGCGCGCGGTGTCCGTGGCGTCGGGTGTCGTCATGACGGCGGATTATAGAGCGGCGCGATCCGACCTCAAAATCAACCTTGACCGACGATATACCGTAATCTGCTTTTGCTGCCGCGTCGGCGATTCCAAACGGGCACGGATCTCATCTAGGATGGCCGCCATGAAGAAGGCCGATATCGACTGCTTTTTTGCCGAGCTGGAGCGGGTCATTCCGGCGCCGAAGACGGAGCTGGAATACGACAACGTCTTCACGCTGCTGGTCGCCGTCGTGTTGTCGGCCCAGGCCACGGACAAGAGCGTGAACGAAGCGACGCCCGCCTTGTTCGCCAAGGCCTCGACACCGGAGGCCATGGTCGCGCTTGGCGAAGACGCCGTGCGCGAGCACATCAAGACCATCGGCCTGTTCAATTCCAAGGCCAAGAATGTCATCGCGCTATCGCAGAAACTGATCGACGAGCACGGCAGCGAGGTGCCGCGTGACCGGGATCTCTTGCAGGCGCTGCCCGGCGTCGGGCGCAAGACCGCGAGCGTGGTCATGAACGAGGCGTTCGGCGAACCGACGATCGCCGTCGATACACACGTCTTCCGGGTCTCCAACCGCACCGGCCTGGCGCCCGGCAAGACGCCGCTGGCGGTCGAGCAGAAGCTGGAAAAGGTCGTCCCCGACCGCTGGAAACCATCAGCCCATCACTGGCTGATCCTGCACGGGCGCTATACCTGCCTTGCCCGGAAACCGAAGTGCTGGGATTGCGTCGTGAAGACCTGCTGTCCGTACAAGGACAAGACGCCTGATCCGGCGGACGAACCGGTGAAACCGAAAGGCCGCAAGCTGGCGCCCCCGTCGACGGGTCGGCCGAAGAAAGCCGCGAAAAAGACCGTTAAGAGAAAGGCCAAGAAAGGGCGAGGGGTTAACCGGCGGCCGGTTTGATGATGGTGCGGAAGCAGGCATCGCGAGAGCGTTCGTCGGTCCCCTGGCTCTGCACGTCGACATAGGTCACGCCTTCGCCTTCATAAAGGAAGACATCGACGTAGCAGTTGGCGCCGCGATAGCGCCACATGGCCGCGCCGTCCTCGCTCCAGATGAACTCCGGTTCGCCCAGCATGGTGAGGACTTCCGTATCGGCCTTGTGCAGCAATTGGTCTGGGCCAACGCTGTCGTCGGCCGGCGACTGGATCGAGGCAGCCGGTTCGATCTCGGGCGTGTCGGTCGTCCCGGCGGACTTGTTGGCCGCGCAAGCGGCGACGGTCAGGCACAGAACGAGGATAGCGAACCGTGTCACGTCTTCCGTACCGCGCCGGCGCGCCGCTGCACGTCGTGATAGATGTGGGTCATGAAACACGCCGCCAGAACCGGCGCGGCCAGGTTCAGGATCGGCACAGAGAAGGCGAGCGTGATCAATGCGCCGGCGATCACCAGGCGCAGCCGGTTGGCGCCGCGCCATGCCCGGACCTCGGCCGGCGGCAGGCGGCGGAAGCCGACCGCCTCGGCGTATTCCCGGCCGAACAGGTAGCCGTTCAAGAGGTAGAAGACGATGATGTTGACGACCGGAATGAAGTAGAACGGGATGGCGACGATGTTCCACAGAACCAGCGCGCCGGTGAAGCGCAGCATGGCGGAGATGTCTGTCGCGATGGTCGACCCCTTGGCCGGCCCCGCCTCGGGGTAACGCCTCTCTTCGACCGCGCCGATGATGCGGTCCAGATAGAACGCCGCGACGTTCTGGGCGATGACCGCGAAGGCCAGCCACATCAAGAGGATGTAGCCGACGCCATAGAGCAGCCAGACCAGCGCGTTGACCAGTCCGCCGAAGAACCCGGGATCGTTGGAGACCCAGCGTTCGGCATCCAGGCTCGCCACGCCCCATGCCAAGAGGCCGCCCAGGATGATGAAGATCAGGAGCGTCCAGCCGACGACGTGCCACAGCACGTTGCGCACGCGGGCGATGCGCAAATCGTCGAATGCCTTGGTCAGCGCCGTCATCATGCGACATGTCTCCCGTCATCCGGTCCAGGCTCCGCGCCCCGCTCGCCGCGCGGATCGATCGGCACCTGACCGGCCAGGCCGTAGAGGTGCTCGGCCGCGGCGGCCCAACCCAAGAGCCGGCCGTCACTGTGCGGCGGACCGACGATCTGCAGCCCGACCGGCAGGCCGGCTTTGGTGAAGCCGCAGTTGATCGAGATCGCCGGGCAGGAGGTCAATGTGATGACCGAGGTGATCATGATCCACTCGACATAATTGTCGAAGCGCCGGCCGTTCAGCTCGGGCAGATAGCGCATGTCGAGCGGCAGCGCCGGGACGATGGTCGACGGCAGGGCAAGCGCGTCGTGATCGCGGAAAAAGGCGAGCATGCGGTGGAACAGGGCGCCGCGGATGCGGTGGGCGTGGCTGATCTCCTCGCGGGTCAGCGCGCGGCCTTTCTCGATGTTCCAGATGTTCTCCGGCTTGAACTTGTCGCGGTGGACGTCGATTTCGTGCTCGTGCCCGTTGATAAAGCCGAGCGCCCGGAAGGTCTGAAACGATTCCGGCGCGTCGGAAAAGTCGATCGCGGCGTCGGAGACCTCCGATCCCAGTTCGGCGAACCGTTCTGTCGCCTGGCGGCACAGGGCATCGACCTCCGGATCGACGGTCGTGATGCCGAGGTCCGATGAATAACCGATACGTTTGGGGGCGCTGCCCTCGGACAGTGCCTTCAAGACCTGATCGACATAGGACGTCGTGGGCGCCGCGCGCGACAGCGGGTCTTCCTCGTGGATGCCGGTCATGGCATCGAGCATGAGGGCGGTATCCGGCACGTTGCGCGCCATGGGCCCGGCGACCGGCTGGTCGGCGAACGGGTAGGGATCGGGACCCTTGGCGACGATGCCGGGCGTCGTGCGGTAGCCGACGATGCCGCAGAAGCTGGCTGGGATTCGTAGGCTGCCGCCCAGGTCCGACCCGGTGGCGATCCACACCTGGCCGGCCGCCAGCGCGGCGCCGGAACCGCCGGACGAACCGCCCGGCGTATGGCCGAGATCCCAGGGATTGGCGGCCGCGCCCAGAACGCTGTTGAAGCTTTGGCCGCCGGCGCCGAACTCCGGCACGTTGGATTTGCCCATGGTGATGGCGCCGCGTTCCTCGAGCCGCTCGACCATGATGTCGGAGCGCTCAGGGATGTTGTCGGCGTAGATCGGCGAGCCATAGGTCGTCCGGACACCCGCCACGTCGTCCAGCTCCTTGACCGCCATGGGCAGGCCATGAAGCGCGCCGGGGCCCTTATAGGCCGGGCGCTCGCCCGCCATGATCGCCTTGGCATGGTCGCGCGCGCGGTCCAGGCAAAGCGTCGGCATGGCGTTCATGGCGCCGTCGGTGGCATCAATACGCGCCGCCGACGCCTCTACCATGTCGAGCGGCGAGACCTCGCCTTTCGCCAAAAGGTCGACGGCCTGACGTGCCGTCAGACGGTAAAGATCGGTCATGATCGAGGTCCAAGGAATGCGCTGTCGGACATCGGGATCGTTTTCCGCCCGGCCCCGCCATGGCAAGGCTGGACGGGTCACGCAGCCGTCCTATACTCCGGCTCCCGCCACGTCCAGACCCGAAAGCGTCTTCATCCCATGAGCGATACGAAATTTGATGTGCTTGCCGTCGGCAACGCGATCGTCGATGTGCTCGCCGAGGCGAGCGATGCCTTCCTTCAGGAACAGGAACTGGTGAAGGGCGCCATGCGGCTGATCGACGAGGCCGAGGCCGATACGCTCTACGCCGCCATGGGGCCGGGCATCGAGGTCTCCGGCGGGTCGGCCGCCAACACGGCCGCCGGTGTCGCCGCCTTGGGCGGGCGCGGCGCCTTTGTCGGCCGGGTCCATGACGACAGCCTGGGCAAGGTCTTTGCCCACGATATCCGCGCCCAGGGAGTCAGCTTCGAAAGCGAGACGGCGACGTCGGGACCGCAGACGGCGCGGTGCCTGGTGCTCGTCACGCCCGATGCGCAGCGGACGCTGAACACCTATCTGGGCGCCTGCGTCGGTCTGCGCGAGGCCGACATCGAGCCGGCCGAAGTCGCCGCCTCCAAGGTTGTCTACCTCGAGGGTTACCTGTGGGACGCGCCGGAGGGGCCGGCGATCTTCGCCAGCGCGGCGGAAGCCGCCAAGCAGGCCGGGCGCGAGGTGGCGATGACCCTGTCGGACCCGTTCTGCGTCGACCGGCACCGCGCCGCGTTCCGGGACTTCGTGGTCGGCTCGGTCGACATCCTGTTCGCCAATGAAGACGAGGTGAAATCGCTCTACGAGGTCGAGACCTTCGACGCCGCCGCCGACCGCGCGGTCGCCGATGTCCAGGTGGCGGCGCTGACGCGCAGCGAGAAGGGTTCGGTCATCTGCCGGGACGGTGAGCGTCACGCGGTCGATGCGCGTCCGGTCAAGGTGGTCGATACGACGGGCGCCGGCGACCTCTATGCCGCCGGCTTCCTCTATGGCTACACAGCCGGCGAGGATCTGGCGCGCGCCGGAACCTATGGTTCGATCTGCGCCGGCGAGGTGATCGGCCACCTGGGCGCGCGGCCTCGCGCCAACTTGAAGGCCCTGATCGCCGAACAACTGGGTTAAGCTAGCGATCCACGCCGCGCATCAGAACAGGAGGTCCGACCATGTCGACGATTGAATTGATAACCGCGGAGGTCTGCCCCTACGCCCAACGCACGCACATGACCTTGCTCGAAAAAGGCCTGGCGTTCGAACGCCGCGAGGTCGACCTGTCGAACAAGCCCGATTGGTTCAACGAGGTATCGCCCTACAGCAAGGTCCCGGTCGTCAAGATCGGCGACGACGTCGTCTACGAGTCGGCGATCATCAACGAGTTCATCGACGAAGCCTACCCCGAACCGCCGATGATGCCGCGCGATCCCGTCGCCCGGGCGAAGGCGCGCATCTGGATCGACTACTGCAACAATGTCTGGGTCGAGGACAGCTACGAACTTCTGTTCGCCAAGGATCCCGCCAAACAGGCGGAGTTGCGGACCAAGGTCGAGGACCAGCTTCGGAAGATCGAATTCGACGGCATGCGCCAGCTCTCCGACGGTCCTTATTGGCTGGGCGAGAATGTCTCCC
This sequence comes from Alphaproteobacteria bacterium, assembly GCA_028277285.1. GTDB lineage: Bacteria > Pseudomonadota > Alphaproteobacteria > SP197 > SP197 > JANQGO01. The sequence goes on from JANQGO010000170.1 coordinate 27,370, forward strand.
TGGTCGATCTGACCTATTACCCGTTCTTCGAGCGCTTCGGTGCCATCGCGCACCACCGCAAGGCATCGATCCCGGAGGAATGCACGCGCATCCGCGCCTGGTACGACCTGATGGCAAGCCGCGACTCCGCCAAGGCCACGGCCCATGACGAGGCCTACTATATCGACCGCTACAGGAAGTGGGTCGACGAGGCCGCCTGACCCCGCCGGATGGACGCAGCAAGGACCCACCATGTTCTATGAACCACGCCACGGCCACGGCCTGCCGCGCGATCCCTTCAAGGCGCTGGTCGCGCCGCGTCCGATCGGTTGGTTCACGACGCTGAACGCGGCGGGCCAGGTGAACCTGGCGCCTTACAGCTACTTCAACGCCATGGGCGACGATCCGCCGGTCATCATGTTTTCCGGCGGCGGCCGCCTTGACGCCAACCATAAGGACAGCGTCGCCAACGCCGAGACCTCGGGCGAGTTCGTCCACAACATGGTGACGTGGGACCTGCGCGAGGAGATGAACACCACGTCGGACGAGGTCCCGCACGGTGTCGACGAAGCGGAGCTGGCGGCGCTTCATCTGGTACCTTCCCGGCTGGTCAAGCCGCCGCGCGTCAAGGCATCGCCCGTGGCGCTGGAGTGCCGTTACCTGCAAACGATCGAGATCCCGCAGAACGGGCCTGGGGGCCCCAACAAGGTGGTTCTGGGCGAGGTCGTCGGCGTCCATATCGACGACGCGATTCTGAAAGACGGCCGGGTCGATCTGGCCGCGGTCCGGCCGATCGCCCGGCTTGGCTACGCCGAATACACCATCGTCGAAACGGTGTTCCGCATGTTGCGTCCGGGCGTCGAGCCGGATCGCCCCACCTCATCCTGACGATCGTGAGCGCGGCCCATGTTGAGCGAAAATCGTCAGGTTGATTTCCATGTGGGAACATGGTTTGAAGCAGCGTCAACACAGGAGGTGGCGGTCGTCTTGGTGCCGGCATCTCCTATCTCTTTGTTCCATTCTTCAAACAGACGGAGTCGGTGATGCTTCTCGGCGTGCCGAATGAAATCAAGGTTCACGAATACCGCGTCGGCATGACGCCCGCGAGTGTGCGTGAGGTCATCCACCACGGCCATCAGGTCATTATCCAAAAGGGCGCGGGCCGTGAGATCGGCCTTGACGACAAGATGTATGTCAAGGCCGGCGCGGAGATTGTCGACACAGCTCAGGAGGTGTTCGCGCGCGCCGAAATGATCGTCAAGGTCAAGGAGCCGCAGCCCGATGAGTGTCGGATGCTGCGCGAAGGACAGATCCTGTTCACCTATCTGCACCTGGCGCCGGATCCCGAACAGACCCGTCTGCTCGTCGAGTCCGGTTGCACGGCGATCGCTTACGAGACCGTTACCGACGATCACGGCGGCCTGCCCCTGCTGGCGCCCATGAGCGAGGTCGCGGGACGCATGTCGATCCAGGCCGGCGCCCACTGTCTGGAGAAGACACAGAAGGGAAGCGGCGTTCTATTGGGCGGCGTCCCCGGCGTCGAGCCGGGCAAGGTTGTGATCATCGGCGGCGGTGTCGTCGGCACCAACGCCGCGCGCATGGCGGTCGGCTTGGGCGCGGAGGTCACGATCTTCGATCGTTCGGTCGCCCGCCTGCGTTATCTCGACGAATTCTTCCAGGGCCGTGCCAAGAACCTGTATTCCACGGTCGATCAGGTTGAAGAGTACGTGCTGGCTGCCGATCTCGTGGTCGGTGCCGTGCTGGTCCCCGGCGCCGCCGCGCCCAAGGTCGTCACGGAAGCCCAGGTCAAGCGCATGAAGCGAGGTTCGGTGCTGTGTGACGTGGCGATCGACCAGGGCGGCTGTTTTGAAACCAGCCACGCCACGACGCACGCCAAGCCGACCTACCGGGTTCACCAGGTCGTGCATTACTGCGTCGCCAACATGCCCGGTGGCGTGGCACGCACGTCGACCTTCGCGCTGAACAACGCCACCCTGCCGTTCACGGTTCGCCTTGCGAATGACGGCGTCAAGAAGGCTCTGGCCGCCGACCCGCACCTGAAGGAGGGCCTGAACGTCATGGCCGGCAAGGTGACCTATCAAGCGGTGGCGAAAGCGCTGGACTACGACTACGTGCCGGCCGATCAGGCGTTGGCCGCCTAAGCTAAGATTAGGAGTCGCGCCGGAAGAGACGTCCCAGCAGACCCCGGCGCGGCTCCTCTTCAACCTCCGCGAACTCCGGCGGTCGTGCGCTGCGCGCGCGAATGGCCGCGATGACATCGTTGCCGTGCTCGTCGCGGGTGCCGGTGTAGCGGGAATCCGCCGGTGGCGGCGGCGCCTTGTCAACATCGGTTTCCCGCGTGATGTCCTCGACCGTTTCGGCCACGATCACGGTTTCGGTCACGATCTCGGCTTCAGCGGGTTTGTGCTCGTCAGAATCGTCCTCGTCAGACCCGCTCTCGCCTGGCTTCTCGTGGGCGGATCTGTCGCCGTCTGTTTCGTCGGCACCGTCATCGCTGGCGTCCGCCTCGTCTTGTGGTGCCGTGTCGTTGGCTGCCGCCGGGACCGACTCGTCGGGCTCTTCCGTCGGCGACGCGTCGTCGTCGCCCGTCTCGGTACGGGCCTCGTCAGCGGCCGTGTCGTCGGTTGGCGATGTTGCGGGCGAAGCACCGCTGCTGCTGTCGACCTTCGCGGCCAGCATGGTCAGCGCGTCGGCGACCGCGGCCATTTGGTCCTGGCGCCGCGCCTCGGCATCGACGACCCGTTCGACCGCGTCGGCCAACCGGGATTGATCGGGCAGCATGATCGGCGGCGCGCCCGCGGGTTTCCCGCCGGCAGGCCGGTCGCCGTCGATGATCGGCATGGCGCGGGTTTCCATGGTCTGCATGACGCTGTAGAGGCCGGCGGCCATCTGCTCCATGCGCCCGACCAGCGCGGGCTCGGTGCGCTCCATGCGCCGCACGATGTCGGCGACCGGGGCATCCTGGGCATTCTTCTGCAGATGCTGAACCAGGGCGCCCAGCGCCTGGGCGAGCTCCCGTTCTGTGCCGCTGTTGGTGGCCGGCAGGTTGGACCCGCCGGACGGTTCGGCCGATGCCGGCTCGTCGGTCGCTGTGCCAAGATCGCGGTCGGCGGCGGCGACCAGAACCTGGGTCACCCACTCACCGATGGTCATGTGCCGATGGGCTGCTGCGCGAGCGGCCTTTGCGCGCGCTTCGCGCGAAACGCCGCGCACCGACCAGGGCTGCCTATCTTTCATGATCGGGAGAGTATCACACAATCGAGCATGGAGCCCCTATCCTGGCGAAGCCGGATGAAGAAATCCAGTGCTTTCCGTTACTTGGCGGCGATTGGTGCGAAGAAGGATCTGATCGTGACAGCCGGCAGACCGGGCCCCGCACCACCAAAATGGGCGAAAATCGCGCTTTAGGCGGCGTCCAATGCGTAGCCCGCCGAGCGCACCGTGCGGATCAGATCCTTGCTCTCGGCGATGTTAAGCGCCTTTCTGAGCCGGCCGATATGGACGTCGACGGTGCGCGGCTCGACAAAAATGTCGTTGCCCCAGACGCTGTCCAAGAGCTGTTCGCGGCTGAACACCCGGCCGGGATGCTCCATCAGAAAGCGCAGCATGTCGAATTCGCGCGGCCCCAGATGGATGGGCTTTCCCGCCCGCGATACCCGGTGCGCCGCCAGATCCATGTGCAGATCCGCGTAAGACAGCGCTTCCTCGCTCAGGGCCGGTCGGATACGGCGCAGCACGGCGCGGATGCGCGCCAAGAGTTCGGCCGGCGAGAAGGGTTTGGGTATGTAGTCATCAGCGCCGACCTCCAACCCGCGCACGCGGTCCTGTTCTTCGCCGCGGGCGGTCAGCATGATGATCGGCAGGTTGCGCAGCTCGCTGTCGCGGCGCACCTGGCGGCAAACTTCGATGCCGGAGATCGAGGGTAACATCCAGTCGAGCACGACCAGATCGGGCGATTGCTCGCGGATCAGGGTCAGAGCTTCCTGGCCGTCGGTCGCCTCGACCACACGGTAGCCGGCCTTGTCTAGATTGTAGCGCAGCAGCGCCAGGATCGGCGCCTCGTCATCCACAACAAGAATTGTCGCGTCCATCGGTTACAAGTTTCCCACTCATGCACCAGTCAATTGTCGTCCGGCGTGCCCTGGGGCACCGTGGTGCCTTTCGGCCGGTCCTGATCGGGCAACGCGCCTTCGGTCATGTAGGCGATCATCTCGGCGATGTTCGTCGTGTGATCGCCCATGCGCTCGATGTTCTTGGCGACGAAATGGACCTGCGTCCCCGCCGCGATCGTGCTGGGGTCCGCCATCATATCGGTCAAGATGCCGTGGAAGACGGCATTGTACATTTCGTCGATGGCTTCGTCCTGATGCCACACGGAGAGCGCCAGTTCCTTGTCCTCGTCGCGATAGGCGTTGAGCACATCGTTGGTCATGCCATAAACGGCCGCGCCCATGCGTTTCAGCCCCTCGCGCTGGGGGATCTCCGTGTTGCCCTCGATGGTCAGGCTGCGCTTGGCGATGTTGCTGGCCAAATCGCCCATGCGTTCAAGATTGCTTGCCACCTTCAGCGCGGTCTTGACGCGCCGGAGGTCCTCAGCCATCGGCTGCCTCAGCGCCAGGATGCGCGTCGCGAGTTCATCGACCTGACGTTCCAGATCATCGATCTGGTGGTCAGTCTCGATGATACGTTGGGCAAGCTCGTGATCACGCTCGACCAGCGCATCAAGGGCACTTCGAAGCTGTGCTTCCACAAGCCCACCCATCGCCAGAATGTCGCGCGTGACCTCTTCGAGTTCGGAGTCGTAAGAGCGGACGGTGTGCTGCTGCGTGGTCGTCATGGGTTTCGTTTCCTATCGCCCGCGGATCAGCCGAAGCGGCCTGTAATGTAATCCTCGGTCATCCGCTGCGCGGGATTATGAAAGAGCTGGGCGGTCTCGCCATACTCAATGAGACGGCCCAGATGAAAAAACCCGGTGTACTGCGAGACGCGCGCGGCCTGCTGCAGGTTATGGGTGACGATGACCACCGTGTAGTTTTCCTTCAGCTCGTCGATCAGTTCCTCGACCTGGGCGGTCGAGATGGGATCCAGTGCCGAGCACGGTTCGTCCATCAAGATCACCTCGGGACTGACCGCGATGGTGCGGGCGATGCACAGCCGCTGCTGCTGACCGCCCGACATACCGGTCGCCGTGTCCTGCATGCGATCGGCGACCTCGTTATAGAGGCCGGCACGCCGCAGGCTGGTGGCGACGATTTCATCCAGCTCGGACTTGTTGCGCGCCAGGCCATGGATACGCGGGCCGTAGGCGACGTTGTCATAGATCGACTTCGGGAACGGATTGGGTTTCTGGAACACCATGCCGACGCGCGCGCGCAACTGCACGACATCGATGCGGCGGTCATAAAGGTCGTTGCCGTCCATGCTGATCTGGCCTTCGACGCGAACGCCTTCGATCGTGTCGTTCATGCGGTTCAGGCACTTCAGGAATGTTGTCTTGCCGCAGCCCGACGGGCCGATGAAGGCGGTCACCTGGCGTTCGGGAATGTTGATGTTGATCCCGGAGAGCGCCTGTTTTTCGCCGTACCACAGCTTGACGTCGCGGGTATCGATCTTGGTCGGACTGTCGAGTTCCGGCAGCTCGTCGTGGCGAATTGTGCGCCCATCATCCGTGCGCGCGGCTTCTTCTTCGACGATTGCTTGAGCTTGGGCTTCTACCATCGGACTTCAAACCTCTGACGCAAATAGACTGCAATTCCGTTCATCAGGATCAGGAAGCCGAGCAGCACCATGATGGCGGCCGATGTCTTCTCGACAAAGCCGCGTTCGGGACTGTCAGCCCAAAGATAGATCTGCACCGGCAGCACGGTTGCCGGATCGACCGGTCCGGTCGGCACGTCGACGATAAAGGCGACCATGCCGATCATCAGGAGCGGCGCGGTCTCGCCCAGCGCCTGGGCCATGCCGATGATGGTGCCGGTCAAGACACGCGGCATGGCGAGCGGCATGACGTGGTGGAAGACGACCTGGACCGGCGATGCGCCCAGGCCGGTGGCGGCCTCGCGGATCGACGGCGGCACGCCCTTCAGCGCGGCGCGGGTGGTGATGATGATGGTGGGCAGTGTCATCAGCGCCAGTGTCAGGCCGCCGACAACCGGTGCCGAACGCGGCAGATGCATGACGTTCAAGAACACCGCCAAACCCAAGAGGCCGAACACGATCGACGGCACGGCCGCCAGGTTGTTGATGTTGACCTCGATGGTGTCAACCCATCGGTTGTTCTTTGGTGCAAACTCCTCCAAGTAGATCGCCGCGGCCACGCCCAGAGGGAACGACACGATAAAGGTAACCAGCAGGGTCAACGCCGATCCGACCAGCGCGCCACCGATACCGGCCAGTTCCGGTTCGCGGCTGTCGCCACTTGTGAAGAAGTTCCAGTTGAAGGCCGTGACCATGGAACCCTGCTCGTCCAGGGTGTCGATCCAGGCAATCTGCTGATCGTCAATGCGGCGCGCCGACTCAGCGACATCGCGCGAAATGTACCCTTTGGCGAACATGTCGACATCGCTGGCGGCGGGCAGCGAGACCAACTCCGTCTTGCCGACCAGAGATGGATCAGCCTCGACCATTCGCTGAAGCATGAGGGCCGAGCGGGAGCTCAGGATGCCCATCAGTTTGCGAAGATCCGAGCCCTCGGTGACGTCAGGAAACTGCTGTTGCAGGGCCTGGACGAGCACCATCGGATAGTTGCCGTCTGAAGGGTCTTCCGCGTCGATGAGATCCGGGCTGAACGTCACCGCCAGCTCGAATTCAGTCGTGACGAACGCCGTATAGCCGCGCGACACGATGCTGCCGATCAGTATCACCAGGAAGATGCCGGCGACGGCAAGTGCGGCCAAGCAGATCCACTGGAAGCGGCGCTCGCGGCCATAGCGCCGCCGGATACGCGCCTGGGCGGCGCCGCCTTTACCGACGATCGAGGTGTTTGTGGCCATGTCAGTCATACTTTTCCCGATACTTCTGCACCACCCGAAGGGCGATAACGTTCAACACCAGCGTTATGACGAACAGCACCAGCCCAAGGGCGAACGCCGCCAGGGTCTTGGCGCTATCGAACTCCTGGTCACCGACCAAGAGGGTCACGATTTGCACCGTGACGGTGGTAACGGTCTCCAGGGGGTTGATGGTCAGATTGGCGGCAAGACCGGCAGCCATGACGACGATCATGGTCTCGCCGACCGCGCGACTGACCGCAAGCAGGAAGCCGGCGACGATGCCGGGAAGGGCGGCGGGAATGATGACGCCGGTAATCGTCTCCTGGCGGGTCGCGCCGAGCGCCAGCGACCCGTCGCGCAACTGTTTCGGCACCGCGGCAATGGCATCGTCGGTCAGCGACGACACGAACGGGATAATCATGATGCCCATGACCACGCCGGCCGCGATGGCGCTTTCCGACGAAATCGTGATGCCGATCGAGGCGCCGGCATCGCGGAAGAACGGCGCCATGACCAAGGCCGCGAAGAAGCCGTAAACCACGGTCGGCACGCCCGCCAGCACCTCCAGCACGGGTTTGGCGACGGCGCGGAAGCGAGGATGGGCGTACTCCGCCAGATAGATCGCGGACAACAAGCCGATCGGCCCAGCGACCAGCATGGCGATCAGCGTCACCAGGCCAGTGCCGACGAACAGCGGCACAGCGCCGAAGGCGCCGGACGAACCGACCTGATCGACACGCAACGCAGTCTGCGGACTCCAGCTCAGGCCGAACAGGAACTCGAAGATCGGCACCTTCTCGAAGAAGCGGATCGATTCGATCAGCACCGAGAACACGATGCCGACTGTCGTTAGAATTGAGATGGTCGCGGCCAGGAGCAGCGTGATCATCAAGATGCGCTCGACCGGCTGACGCGCACGGAAGCTGACGTCGATCTTGCGAAGGGCAATGCCCAAGCCGATAACGCCCAAGCCAAGGGCACCGGCAAAACTAATCCAGACCCGCAACGCATTCAGGCTCGCGAACTGTTCGGCTGCCTGCACCAGTTCCGGTGTCGGCTCGATGGTTGTGCGGCCGCCGGCGGCAAGCGTCTGGGCGTCGTCCAGGAACCGGTCAAGCCGCGGGCCGGAGAGCTCGCTGATCTCCGGCGGTAGGTCGGCCAGGATCGAAGCCTGCACCATGTGATCGCCGACAGCCAACGCGACGATCCACAAAGCGACCGCGGGCATGCCGCAGGCCAAGCCGACGAACCAACCATGATAGACAGGTCTGGAGTGCAATTCGCTGGGGTGATCGGCGGCCATCCGCCGCGCGCGGTTCCGGCCCATGGCGAAGGCGAAGAACGCCAGCGCCAAGATGACCAGTGTCGCTATACCCGTGCCCACGTCATTGCCCCCCTGCAAACTGGTGGATCGTTCATTCGTTCAGGAGTCGCGAGACAACTCCACAACGTGTCTCTTGTTCTTACGCGGCCGTTGGCGCCGCGCGGTTCACGCATGAAAGCCAGCCGGCGCGCGATGTTGTTGGTCGCGCGCCGGCTGGAACCGGTTACATCGAGAGGTTGTTGTGCGCCCGTGCTTCGGCTGCAACTTTGGCGCGCTCGTCATCGGGCAGCGGGATGAGCCCCTTGTCGAGCAGATAGCCAAGCGGCTGAGCCCAGGTGTTTTCGTCCGTGAACTCGATGATGTACTCGTCAATACCTGGCACCACGCCGATATGGGCGGTCTTGACATAGAAGTAGAGCGACCGCGAGACGGGGTACACGCCCTCGGCGATGTTATCGATCTTCGGCTCTTGACCAGAGATCAGCGAACCCTGGACCACCTCTTTGTTGCTCTCCAGGAAGCTGTATCCGAAGATACCGAAAGAGTTCGGATCTTCCTTAAGCTTGTTGACGATCAGATTGTCGTTTTCGCCGGCTTCGACAAAGGCACCGTCTTCGCGAATCGACTGACAGATCTGGTCATGGCGATCTTCATCGGTGTCTTTGAGCGCGTTGACCTCGTCGAAGGACTCGCAGCCACCTTCCATAGCAAGCTCGACGAAGGCGTCGCGCGTGCCAGATGTGGGCGGCGGGCCGAGCACGCGGATGGCATAGTTCGGCAGCTGCGGATCGATCTCGTTCCAGTTTGTATAGGGGTTGGCAACGAAACCGCCATTGCCGTCCGGCACCTCGGCGGCAAGCGCCAACCAAAGCTCGCGCAGACCAATATCCATCCGCTCGGCCTCGACGCTATTGGCAAGCACGATACCGTCATAGCCGATCTTGACCTCGATGATGTCGGTCACGCCGTTCTCGGCGCACAGCTCGACTTCGGATTCCTTGATCCGGCGCGAGGCGTTTGTGATGTCGGGATGGTCAACGCCGACACCAGCGCAGAACAGCTTCAGGCCACCGCCCGAACCCGTGCTCTCGACAACGGGTGTCGGAAAGTCGGTCTTTTCGCCGAACTGTTCGGCCACGGCGGTCGAAAATGGGAACACCGTGGACGAGCCGACGATTCGAATCTGATCCCGGGCCTCGGCGGCGCCGGCAGTGAGTACCAGGGCAGCCGTCGCTACGGCTAACGTCCTGACTTTCATGGCAAAAATCCCCTATCTGAGTGATTTCGGGTGCCGCCGGCGCAGGCTTCCCCTGCCGCGGCTCGGCTGACGCTACGTCGCCTGCATGACGAAGTTACAACTGTTCGATGACAGTTGTGTGACGCCAGTTTCTACACCCTGTGGATGGCCTGCGCGGCGCTCAAATCACCCGTCCGCGGCCGGCAGGTAGACCGTGAAGGTCGAGCCGTCGCCGACCGTGCTGTCGATGGTCAGGTCGCCGCGGTGCCGGTTCAGGATGTGTTTGACGATGGCCAGACCCAGTCCGGTACCGCCGAGTTCGCGGCTGCGTGCGGTGTCGACGCGGTAGAAACGTTCGGTCAGGCGCGGCAGGTGTTCGCTGGCGATGCCGTCGCCGCGATCCCTGACGGTGAACCAGACGACGGGGATGCGCTCCATGCGCGCGCGCTCCGGCGGTGCCGGACGGTGGCCGGCGGTGACGGTCACCTCGGTTCCGGCGCGGCCATACTTGATCGCGTTGGACAGCAGATTATAGGCGACCTGTTCGATCTCCGCCGCATCGCCGCGGACGGTCGGTAGCGGCGAATCCAGTGTCGACCGCACCACCATGTCCTTGGCGGTCGCCTCCCACTCCAAGGCGGTCTGGGTGCGCGCCAGCACGTCCGTCACGTCGACCTCACCGGTCGGGCGGGTATGCTCGTTCAGCTCAATGCGCGACAGCGACAACAGATCGCCGACCAGGCGCGTCATGCGCTTGCCCTGGTCGTCCATCATCTCCAGGAAGTCGTCCCAAGCACCCTCGTCGTCACGCGCCGGCCCGCGCAAAGTCTCGATGCAGCCGACCAGGGTGGCGAGCGGCGAGCGGATCTCGTGGCTGGCATTGGCGACAAAGTCGACGCGCATCTGCTCGGTGCGTTTCATCGCGGTGAGGTCGTGAAACACCGCCATGACCGCCGGTCCGCCATTGCCGCGTACCGGCAGCGGCGCGACGCTGGCGCCGAAACTGTGGGGCACGCGGCCGGCGAGAATCGTGAGCTCCACATCGGAACTCTCGCCGCGGTCGCGCGCGGCATCGGCCGCCGCCAGAAAGGCCGGATCGCGCGTCACCGCCGCCAGATCGCGGCCGACGACATCGTGGCCGAACAGCTCCCGACCGGTGCGGTTGGTGCGCACGATGTGGCCGTTTCGCGCGACCATCAGGATCGGGTCGGGCAGGGCGTCCAGAATGCGGCCGGCCTCGGCGGCCAGATCGTCAATTCGTTTGTCGCGCGCCGCCAGCAGATCGTGGACCTGGCGCAATAACTCCTGCAGATCGTCGGCGCCGGAACCGGCGTCCAGGCGCGGCGGGTCGGTCGCCGTATCGCGCGCCAGCAGTTGGCTGTAACGCCGGGCCGATGACAGATTGCGCAAGATCGGCCTGACAACGATCATCGCCACGACGGCCGAGGCCGCGGCGCCAATCAACGCTGCCACGGGGTCGGCCAGGTCGAACAAGGCCATGCCGCCCAGCACGACGACCGGCGTGGCGGCCAGCGGCAGGGCGCCGGCGACGATCTGACCGAGCCTGGGCGCGGTTCTTGAAACCGGCGCGGATCCTTCTGCGCCCGCCGCCACGGCTAGTACTCGACGTCGATGGCGGCCAGCGCCGCCATGTTCAGGATATCGTTCACCGTGGCGCCCAGGCGAACGATTTGCACCGGCTTCTCAAGTCCGACCACGATCGGGCCGATGACATCGGCCGCTTCCATCGCCTCGACCAGCTTGTACGCGATGTTGGCGGCGTGCAGGCTGGGCATGACCAGAACGTTGGCCGGGCCGGACAGGCGGGTGAACGGATAGTATTCAAGCAGATAGGGGTCGAGCGCCGTATCGGGCGCCATCTCGCCGTCGAACTCGAAGTCGACGCCGCGCGCTTCCAGAAGCTTGACGGCGTCGCGAATGTGCCGGACCTGCTCGTCGCCGCGGCTGCCGAAGTTGGAGAACGAGACCAGCGCGACGCGCGGCTCCGTGCCCATGGCGCGCGCCTTGGCGGCGGCCTGGACCGCGATATCCGCGAGCTCCTCCGCGCTCGGCTTTTCGTTGATCGACGTGTCGGCAACGAACAGGTTGCGGCCCTGGCTGACCAGCATGGCCATGCCGAAAACCTGTTGGCCGGGCTTGGCGTCCAGGACGCGCTGGACATGGGAAAGCGCGGCCGCGTAGTTGCGCGTCACGCCGGTGACCATCGCATCCGCATCGCCCGTCGCCAGCATGGCCGCGGCGAACACATTGCGGTCCAGGCTGACCCAACGCGTGGAGTCGCGCAGCAGCGCGCCACGCCGCTGCATGCGCGTATAGACATAGTCGATATAGGCCTGCCGGTTGGGCGCGGTCCTGGCGTTGATGATCTCGATGCCCTCGGCATGAACGCCCAGGGTCTGCATGTGCTCGGTCACCTCCTCGGGCCGGCCGACCAGGATCGGCGTGCCCAGGCCCTGATCGCGCCACAGCGCGGCGGCACGGATCGTCTTCTCCTCCTCGCCCTCGGCAAAGACGACTCTGGCCTGGCGCGCGCGGGCCTGGGTGAAGACCTCGTTCATGCGGCCGGCGACACGGCTTAGGCGCCCGGCGAGCTGAAGCTCATAGTCCTCCATGTCGATGATCGGCCGGCGCGCGACGCCGCTGTCCATGGCCGCGCGCGCGACCGCTGCCGGCACCCGGCTGATCAGGCGCGGGTCAAACGGCGTCGGGATGATGTAGTCGCGGCCGAACTGCAGGCGCGTGCCCGTATAGGCCGCGGCGACCTCGTCCGGCACGTCTTCGCGCGCCAGTGCCGCGATCGCCTCGGCCGCGGCGATTTTCATTGCGTCGTTGATGGTTGTCGCGCGCACGTCAAGCGCGCCGCGGAAGATATAGGGGAACCCCAGCACGTTGTTGACTTGGTTAGGATAGTCCGAGCGGCCGGTCGCCATGATGGCGTCGTCGCGCACGGCCACGGCATCTTCCGGCGTGATTTCAGGGTCCGGGTTCGCCATGGCGAAGATGATCGGCTGGTCGGCCATGGCCTTCACCATGGCTTGTGTCACCGCGCCTTTGACGGAGACGCCCAGAAAGATATCGGCGCCTTGCATCGCATCATCCAGGGTGCGCGCCTCGGTCGGCACGGCGTGCGCCGATTTCCACTGGTTCATGCCGGCTTCGCGGCCCTGATAGACCACGCCCTTGGAATCGCACAGGATCGCCTGGTCATGGGGCAGGCCCATGGCCTTGATCAGCTCCAGACAGGCGATGCCGGCCGCACCGGCGCCGTTCACCACGACCTTGCAGTCGGCGATCTTCTTGCCGGCGATCTCCAGTGCGTTGATGACGCCGGCCAGGCAGATGATCGCGGTGCCGTGCTGGTCGTCGTGGAAGATCGGAATATCGACCAGCTCGCGCAGGCGCTGCTCGATGATGAAACACTCCGGCGCCTTGATGTCTTCCAGATTGACGCCGCCGAAGGTCGGCGCGACCAGACGCACCGTGTTGACGACGTCGTCGACGTCTTCGCTGTCGACCTCCAGATCGATGGCGTCGACATCGGCGAAACGCTTGAACAGGACCGCCTTGCCTTCCATCACCGGCTTGGCGCCCAGCGCGCCCAGATTGCCCAGGCCCAGAACCGCGGTGCCGTTGGAGACGACCGCCACCATGTTGCCGCGCGAGGTGTAGTCGAAGGCCAGGTTCTTGTCGCGGGCGATCTCCAGGCAGGGCGCCGCGACGCCCGGCGAATAGGCAAGCGAGAGGTCGCGTGCGCTGTTCAGCGGTTTGGTCGCGCGCACCGCCAGTTTGCCGGGTTGACCCTCGGCATGAAAACGCAACGCGTCGGCGTCGCTAACTCTTATGTCTTCGGACATGAACACCGTTCTCTAAAGGGGGAATCCCAGGGTAAAGCGTCGACCTCGCTCCCTCCAAGCACTACATGCATCAAGCTGCGGGGCAGGATGCCATATGCTAGTCTCGCGCCGCTCCGATCACGAACCAGGCGCCGGAAAGTGGCCGAATCCAACGAGATCATGCCGGACGCGCCGACGGGTGGCGTCTCCCAGCGTGCCGAGAGTGCGGCGCCGGTCAAGGCGGCGACGCCGATGATGGCGCAGTACTGGTCGATCAAGCAGGAAAACCCCGGGACCCTGCTGTTTTTCCGCATGGGCGACTTCTACGAGCTGTTCTTCGATGACGCGGTCCAGGCCGCCGCGGCGCTGGATATCGCGCTCACCAAACGGGGCAAACATCAGGGCCAGGACGTCGCCATGTGCGGCGTGCCCGTGCATGCCTATGACACCTACTTGGAGCGGCTGATCCGAAAAGGCTTCAAGGTCGCGATCTGCGAGCAGACCGAGGACCCGGCCGAGGCCAAGAAACGCGGCGCCAAGTCGGTGGTCCGGCGCGAGGTCGTGCGTATCGTGACTCCCGGCACGATCACCGAGGAGACCCTGCTGGATGCCCGGCGCGCCAACCACCTGGCGCTGTTGGCGCGCGCCGAAGGTCGGTTGGCGCTTGCCTGGGTCGACGTCTCCACGGGCACCGTCGCCGTGCAGCCGGTTGCCGAAAGCGATCTCGCCGCGACCCTGGAACGGGTTCATCCGGCCGAACTGGTTCTGCCCGACAGCCTGCTTGAATCGGTCTTGCTGCGCGACATTCTGGATCCCTGGCATGACCGCTTGTCGCCGGAACCGGCGGCGCGTTTCGACAGCCGCGCCGGCGAACGGCGGCTCAAGGAAACCTTTGGCGTCGATACGCTGGACGGCTTTGGCAGTTTCGGCCGCGCCGAGTTGGCGGCGGCGGGCGCGCTGGTCGGCTATATCGAGCTGACCCAGAAAGGCCATCTGCCGCGCCTGGCGCCGCCGCGTCTGGTAACCGGTGATCAGGTGATGGCGATCGACGCGGCGACCCGGCGCAATCTGGAACTGGTGCAGGCGCTGGACGGCAGCCGGTCGACGAGCCTCTTGGGCGTGCTCGACCGCACGGTGACCGGCGCCGGCGCCCGGCTCCTGACCGCCCGGCTCAGTGCGCCGCTGACCGATCCCGAGGCCATCGCCGCGCGCCACGACGCCGTCGCCTTTTTTGTCGACGACGGCGCGCTGCGCGAACGGGTGCGCGACCACCTCGGCGCGACGCCTGATCTGGAACGCGCGCTGGCCCGTCTGACCGTCGGGCGCGGCGGACCGCGCGACCTCGCGGCGATCCGCGATGGCCTTTCAGAGGCCGCGACACTAGGCGCCTTGCTGGCCCAGACGCCGGCGCTGCCTGGCGAACTCGGTGAGGTCTGCGGTGACCTCGCTGGTGAACCGGATCTGGTTAGGCGTCTGACCGACGCGCTTGACGAGACGCCGCCGCTCTTGGCGCGCGACGGCGGTTTCGTGCGCGCCGGTTTTTCCGCCGACCTCGACAAGCAGAAGGCGTTGCGCGACGACAGCCGCCAGCTGATTGCCGGACTTCAGGGCCGCTATCAAGACGAGACCGGCGTCAACACCCTGAAGATCCGTCACAACAACATGCTGGGCTACTACGTCGAGGTGGCCCAGGCCCATGAAGCGAAACTCGACCGCGCGACCTTCATCCAGCGTCAGTCCATGGCGAACGCCATGCGGTTCACGACCGTCGAGCTGGGCGAACTGGAAGCGCAGATCGCCCAGGCTGCCGACCGGGCGCTGGCCCTGGAGATGGCCGTCTTCGACGAGCTGGTTGCCGACGTCGGCAAGGCCGGCGACCGCATCGCCGACAACGCGCGCGCGCTCGCCCGTCTCGACGTTGCCGCCGGTCTCGCCACCTTGGCCGCCGAACGAAGCTATGTGCGGCCGGTTGTCGACACCGGCCTGGCGTTCGAGATCGAGGCCGGCCGCCATCCCGTGGTCGAGGCGATGGCCGATCGCGCCGACGGGCAGTCGTTCATCGCCAACGACTGTGAACTCGCCGGGTCGAGCCGGCTGTGGCTCCTGACCGGTCCCAATATGGCGGGCAAGTCGACCTTTCTGCGCCAGAACGCGCTGATCGCGGTGATGGCCCAGATCGGCAGCTTCGTGCCGGCCCGCGCCGCCCATATCGGCGTTGTCGACCGGCTGTTCAGCCGGGTCGGCGCCGCCGACGATCTCGCGCGCGGCCGCTCGACCTTCATGGTCGAGATGGTCGAGACCGCGGCCATTCTGAATCAGGCCGGCGAACGCGCGCTGGTGATCCTGGACGAGATCGGCCGCGGCACCGCGACCTTCGACGGCCTGTCGATCGCCTGGGCGACGATCGAGCACCTGCACGAGGTCAACCGCTGCCGCGCCTTGTTCGCGACCCACTACCACGAGCTCACCGCGCTGACCGCCAAGCTCGAGGCGCTCAAGCCGCACACCATGCGGGTCAAGGAGTGGCAGGACGAGATCGTATTCCTCTATGAGGTCGCGCCGGGCGCGGCCGACCGCAGCTACGGCATTCATGTCGCCCGGCTCGCCGGTCTGCCGGAGGCGGTGATCCACCGCGCCGAGGACGTCTTGAAAGTGATCGAGGCGGGCGAGAAGGGCAGCGCACTCGTCAAGCTCGCCGACGACCTGCCGCTGTTTCAGGCCGCCGCCGAACCGCTTCGCAGCGCTGCGCCGTCGGGACCGACGCCGCTGGAGAAAGCCGTCGCGGCGATCGAGCCGGATGGGCTGACGCCGCGCGCCGCGCTTGATCTGCTCTATCGCCTAAAAGATATCGCGGAGGGCAAACCATGAGCGCCGCGGTCCTGCCGCGTAAGGCCAGCATCGTCTCGCGCAAGAAGCTGCTCGAGGCGCTCGCGGAGATTGATGCGGAGGACCGCGCCGCCAGCCTCGACATCCTGCGCGGCGCGTTGGAAACCGGGCGCGCGGAGATCTTCCGGCGTCTGGATGCCGGCGCCGCCGGTTCGGAGCTGGTCGCCGGCATGAGTTATCTGATCGATCAGATTGTCCGTGTCGTCCACGACCACACGACCGAACGGGTGTTTCCCCATGCCAACCGCCTGAAGAGCGAGCGGCTTGGCGTCGTCGCCGTCGGCGGCTATGGGCGCAGCGACCTCGCGCCCTATTCCGATATCGATCTGTTGTTCCTGGTGCCGTGGAAGTCGACACCGTGGCTCGAACAGGTGGTCGAGCACATGCTTTACCTGCTGTGGGATCTGGGCCTTGAGGTCGGCCACGCGGTGCGCAGCGTCGACGACACGATCCGCCGCGCCAAGGCGGACATGACCATCCGCACCTCGATCCTGGAAGCGCGCTACCTGTGGGGCGACCGCTCGTTGTTCCGTTCCCTGATGAACCGGTTCGAGCGTGACATCGTGGCCCAGACCGGACCCGACTTCGTGCGCGCCAAGCTTGAGGAGCGCGACAAGCGCCATGAGCGGATGGGCGACTCACGCTATGTGCTGGAGCCCAACGTCAAGGACGGCAAGGGGGGCTTGCGCGATCTTCATACGCTCTACTGGATCGCCAAGTATCTCTATCGCGTGCGCGAGGTCGACGAGCTGGTCGAGGCCAAGGTCCTGACCCGCGCCGAATACAACCGCTTTGCCAAGGCCCAGGACTTTCTGTGGCGCGTGCGCTGCCATCTGCACCGGCTCAACGGACGGCATGAAGACCGGCTGACCTTCGACACGCAGACCGAGGTCGCGTCTTTGATGGGCTATACGGACCGGCCCGGTGTGCGCGGTGTCGAACGGTTCATGAAGTACTATTTCCTGAACGCCAAGGATGTCGGCGACCTGACGCGCATCTTCGCCGCCGCCATCGAAGATGCCCAGTTGGCGCCGCGCCAGCGCCCGTGGATCTCCGCCGCGCGCGAGGAGGTCGAGGGTTTCGCGGTGGAAGGCGGCCGCCTGTCGGTCACCGACCGCAACCATTTCCGCGACCATCCGCGCGACCTGATCCGCCTGTTCCATGTCGCTCAGGCGAAGCGGCTCGCCATTCATCCCCGCACGCTGTGGCTAATGACCCAGCATCTGAAGCTGATCGACCAGGACATGCGCGAGGACGACGAGGCGAACCGGCTGTTTGTCGAGATCCTGACCTCGACCAACGATCCGGAAGGCACGCTTCGTGTGATGAACGAGGCCGGTGTGATGGGCCGTTTCCTGCCCGATTTCGGCCGGGTCGTCGCGCAGATGCAGCACGACATGTACCACGTCTATACGGTCGATGAGCACTCGATCCGCGCCATCGGTGTGCTGGCCGCCATCGAACGCGGCGAGGTCGGCGACGAACTGCCGCTGGCGACCAAGATCTTTCCGCAGCTTCTGCAACGCGACGTCCTCTATCTGGCGGTGCTGCTGCATGACATCGCCAAGGGTCGCGGCGGCGATCATTCGATCCTGGGTGCCGAAATCGCCGAACAGTTGGGGCCGCGCCTGGGCTTCACGGCGGACGAAACCGAGACCGTGGCGTGGCTCGTGCGCTGGCATCTCCTGGCGTCCAACACCGCGTTCCGGCGCGATGTCGGCGATCCCAAGACGGTCGAGGACTTTGTCGCGGTCGTGCAGTCGATGGAGCGTTTGCGCCTGTTGCTGGTCCTGACCGTCGCCGATATCCGCGCGGTCGGGCCGCAGGTGTGGAACGGCTGGAAAGGCCAATTGTTGCGCGAGCTCTATTACCGGGCCGAGGAAATGCTGTCGGGCGGCCACGGCGAAGCGCTCGGCAAACACGAGCGGGTCGCCGCCATGGTCGCCGATCTCAGGTCCCGGCTCGCCGGCTGGGATGACCGCGCCCTCGATGTCTATGCCGACCGGCTGGTGACGCCCTATTGGCTCGCCTTCGACAGCGACACCCATGAGCGGCACGCGCGGCTCATTCGCCGCACCGAGGAAGCCGCCGACGATGGTGAGATGCCCACCGTGGCGGTCGAGACGCGCGTCGACCGGTTCCGTGCGATCACCGAGGTCACCGTCTTCGCGCCGGACGAACGCGGCCTCTTCGCCCGCATCACCGGCGCGCTCGCGCTTGCCGGCGCCAACATTGTCGATGCCCGCATCTTCACGACTCTCGACGGCATGGCGCTCGACACGTTCTGGGTCCAGAACGAGATGCACCAGGCGCTCGATGACGAGGCGCGTTTGGCGCGCCTGGTCGACGTCACCACCCAGGCGCTGACCGGCAACCTTGACCTCGACGCCGAGATCGCCCGGCGCCGCGATGCCTGGCAGCGCCGTTCCCGGTCGCTGCCGGTCGAGCCGCGCGTCCTGATCGACAACAAGGCGAGCTCCAAACACACGGTGATCGAGGTCAACGCGCCGGACCGCTTGGGCCTGCTCTATGACCTCACCCAGGCCATCACCGCCCTTGGCCTGAGCATCGTTACCGCGCGCATCGCGACCTATGGCGAACGCGCGGTCGACGCGTTTTATGTGCGCGACGCTTTCGGGCTCAAGACCACCCACGACAAGAAGCTCGACGAGATCAAGGCCGTGTTGCGCACCGTGATCAGCGATCGCGACAAGACGGAGATCGCGGGGGCTGCGCGTTAGGTTCGGGCAGGTCGGTGTCGGACCTGCCAGGGCCCCCTCACCCAGCTCCGGCTAAGGCGCTCCGCGCCCAAGCCTGCGCATCCCACTCCCCCATTGCCATGGGGGCGAGGGAGCGTGGCGCTGGCCGTGTTTCCCCTCGCCCGCTTGCGGGAGAGGGAGGGGCCCGACGCGAAGCGTTGGGAGGGTGAGGGTTAGCCCTGATAGGCGACCAGCAAATAC
>JANQGO010000189.1 GCA_028277285.1 Alphaproteobacteria bacterium
AACCGCTACGATGACGCTACGCGCGCGGCGCGCCGGCACCAGCCCATCCTGTGGGATGCCGCGATCAACGACGCACCGCCTGCCGTCGACTTCGACGCCGCGCGCACCAACGACGCCGACCGCCTGGACTTCTACCGCAAGCTCCGCGACTACGGCTTCGTGCTGGTCCGCGGCGGTCCGAAGGAACCGGGTTTCGTCGAGGAGGTCGCGATGATGATCGGCGATCTCGGCGTCTCCGCCTACGACCGGATCTTCGACCTCTCACCCAAGGGCAAGCACAACACCATGGGCAACACGTTCCGCACGGTGCCGCCGCACACCGATGAGGCCTACCGCTTCGCGCCGCCCGGCATCAATGTCCTGGGCTGCGTCCGCCCGGCCGACGAAGGCGGCGATTCGATCCTGGTCGACGGATTCCATCTGGGCCAAACCCTGCGCAGCAGAGACCCCGACGGCTTCGATCTGCTCGCCCGCACGCCCAACGTGTTCCATCGCATCAACGGCGACCACCTCGACCAGCGCTGCCACACCCGCATGTTCGCGCTCGACGAGAACCGGAACATCGTCGGCGTGCGCATCCACACCCGTTCATCCGGACCGATGGATCTCCCGGCCGATCTGGTAGAGCCCTTTTTCGCCGCCTATCACAAACTCTCGGCCTTGATGATGGCGCCCGAAAACCAGGCCCGCTTTGCGCTCAAAGCCGGCGAGACCATCCTCCTCGACAACCAGCGTGTGCTGCACGCGCGCACCAGCTTCTCCGGCGCCGACCGCCACCTGCAGATCTGCAACGTCTCGCGCGAGGAGTTCCATCAACGCCTGCGTCTGCTCGCCCGCTCGCTTGGTTATGCCGACGAAGCCGAGCAGGTTCTGGCGCAAGGCGTGGTGTGGTAGCGGGCCGGCAACAGGGCCGCGCAAGCAGACCAACCTCAGCGGGCGGTATCGGCCCACACGTCGACCGGTGACGCGAAGCCGCGGATCTCGTGCAGGCCCAGCGGCCGTAGTTCCTCGGCCACCGCCCGGGCGACTGTCTCGTCCATCAGCACCGACTCGCCCAGCGTCTTGGCGAGCGACTCCAAACGTGCCGCGCGGTTCACCGTGTCGCCGTAGACGGTGAACGCCTGACGTTTCGATGATCCGACACTGCCGGAAGCGACCGGTCCGCCGGCAAGGCCGACGCGCAGGCCGAACCCCGCGGCGCGCCCGGTTTGCCGCAAGCCACGCGCCGCGGCCAGCGCCGCCTTCTCCGGTTCGGCGATATCCAACGGCGTATTGAACGTGGCGAGCAGGCCGTCGCCGGTGAAGCTGATGACGACGCCGTCGTGCTCGGCGATGACGTCGGCGCAGTCCGCCAGGAACGCGTTCAAGGCTTCGATCACGTCGGTCGGATCCTTGCCGGCGGCGAATTGCGTGAAGTCGCGCACATCCATGACCAGCACCACGCCGTGGCGCACCTGCGGCGCCAGCGCCGCCGCATCCGCCATCAAGCGCTCAGCGATCGCCTCGGGCACGTAACGGCCCAGCATGGAGCCGACCCGTTCGCGTTCGGCGCGCTCGGCGTCTTTCTGCGCTTCGGCAGCGATCTGGGCGAAGAACACACGCCGCGCGCGATAGACCGCGAGCGCCAGGATCAAGGCGCCGATCAGCACGAAGCCGGTCTCCTCGATCCGGTTGCCGACGCCGATGAAGTCGATCGACAGGAAGACGGTCTCATAGGACTCGCGCGTCGCACCGACCCCGACGTCGCCCCATGACAGGGTTTGATCCATGCCGGCGACCACCAGGCCGAAGGCCGCCCACCAGCCGATGACGGCAACGACGCCCGACCACGCGACCAGCCGCCACGACAGCGACAGGCACGCCATGGCGATCAAAGGAAACAGGTAATAGATGCCATAGGCGCGGAACGCGATGATCTGGGGAATGTCCGCATCCCGGCTGATCGGCAGGACAGCGAACAGTGCGCAGACACCCAGGATGTCGGCGGCATAGAGCGCATACTTGAGCCACCAGCGGTCGAACCGCGTGCCGATGACGAGATAGCTGACGACGCCGAACAGCGTGAAGGCGGCGACCGCGATCAAGCCCCAAACTGCCGGAAAGAACCCCGTACCGGCCCAGGCAATGAGAAGCCAGACAAGTGCCGCGCCGACCGCGAGCGTGCGGCACAGAATGCCGAGGCGAAGCCCCTGCCGTTCGGCGCGCGTCAACCGGTCCTCTGCCAGGGCTGCGTCCATAGCCTCGGATCCTCTCGGCACCGGATTGTGGTGCCGCCCTCTCTTACACCATTGCGACGCTCGGTGCGTCTAGTGCGTGACCGGCGATGATCGTTCGTTCAACATTGGTCTTCGTCGAAGGTACCAACGGGATCATGCACCCATGGCGGCATCCGACATCAAGTCCATGCGGCTCTACGCCCACCTCGAGCGTATCGCCAGGGAGCTCGCGGCCGCGGGCATTGATCCCGACGGCGCACTGACCGTCGATCAGCTCAGTCCTTTCGACAACCTGCACTATCACGGCACCGATGCGATGGACCGCGCGATCCAGGAGCTCGGCATCGACGCGGGCAGCAATATCGCGGAGGTCGGCTCAGGCGTCGGGGGCCCGGCGCGCTATATCGCCGAGCGCACGGGCTGCCGCGTCACCGCGCTCGAACTGCAGCCGGACCTCGACGCCGTCGCCCAAAAGCTCACCCGGCAGTGCGGCCTCGCCGACCGCGTCACCCACCGCTGCGGCGACGTTCTGGACGGCCCGCTCGAGGCCGGTGCCTTTGATGCCGTGGTCAGCTGGCTCGCGCTCTATCACATCGCCGATCACGCGGCGCTCTTCGCACGTATCGCCGAGGCGCTGAAACCCTCAGGCCATCTCTATGTCGAGGATATCTCGAGCCGCGGCGACTTCACGGCGGAAGAAGCCGCCCTCCTGCGTGACAAACTCTATGGCCAGTCCACGCCGCGGCTGGAGGTTTATGGCGAGCAACTGGCCGATGCCGGGTTCACCGATATCCGGCTCGACGACCTCTCCGACGACTGGGCGCAGTTCACCCATCAGCGCGTCCTCGCCTACCGCGCCAACCGCGACCGGCACGCCGCGCTGCACGGCGAAGAGACGGCCAGCGACATCGAAGCGTTCTACGACACCGTCGACCGGCTGTTCCAATCCGGCAAGCTGGGCGGCCTGCGCGCGGTCGCGCGCCTACCTTAGGCCGTTAACCTGGCTGCGCTGCACGTCACGACAGATCGTCGTCGTCGACGATCTCATAGATGCCCTTGTGCACCGTCTCCTCGATGACATGGGCTATCGATTCGTGCCGGCGACCTTCGCTGTCGGCGACCTTCTGCAACATCGCGGGCAGGTCCTCTGCCGGCAGGTCGACAAAACCGATTGACACGATTTCTCTCGGATCGTCCAGCGACCGCGCGTTGATCACGCGGACCGGCACCCCGAACCCTTGATCCGGCTTCCAGGCCTCGCGGAACGCCTCATAAGTCGCGCCCGGTTTCAGGCGGCGTATCAGCACGGAGCACAACATGGCGTTTCACCCCTCGTGGTTCAGACGTCCAGGTCCTTGCCGACCATGATCCGGTGGCCGTCGACGGTGCGCAGGGCAAACTCGCGCATGCCCCAGGGCTCCGAACGCACATCCTTAAGGATCTCCGCGCCCGCTGCTTTCACGCTCGCGAAGTAGTCGTCGACCTCGTCGACCACGAGATAGGCGTAATAGGAATGATCGCCCAGGTCGGCGGGCGGGATGGCGTCCGGGCATTCGCCCGCCATGATGCGGCAGTGGTCGTTCACGAACATGCGCCAGCCGGGATCGCCGATCTCGCGGACCTCAAATCCCATGACATCGCGATAGAATGCCGCCGACGCCTCCAGGTCCGGCACGGCGATGACAAAGAATGTATGGGTAATCATGGGCGACCTCCGGCAAAACGACGAGTCCGGCGAGCATGGCACAGGCCGGTCCGGACATTCACCCCTCGGTCAATGTTAGAACGAATAAATTGATCGGGTTGGCGTCAGGCTTTGCTGCGAGCGAAGAACGCGATGCCCAATAGAACGATCACGGCGACAACGACGGTCACGACATAGATATCCATGCCGCCGATCCAATGCTCCAGGCGGGACATCTCAGAGCGGACCGATCGCGTGTTGCTGTCGTTCTGCAAGAAGTACTCGGCGATCAACACGCCCGACGCCGTTGACGTCGCGATGGTCAAGATCGCGACAACCGTGGTCCGCAGTTTCGTGAGGCGATTTCCGGCCATGGTGCCGACAACTCCTCATTGTTCGCGCTCACCACGAAGATGACGGTTCCGTTCCGCGTCAATCTTCATGGCCGGGCGGTATTGCCCAGTGGGTCCCTTCAACCCGATCGCAGAATAAGGCGTGAAGCCTGAACAAAGTGTGACGGATCGCATTTCTTTGTCGGTTGTCTTGTCATCCGAAAACATCGAATCGGGTCAAAAAAGCGTTGTGATTGAGGGAGTTAATGCTTCTTTTACCGTTTCGCGTCAGGTCCGGTCCGGCGCTCAGCCGTCGGAGCGCACGAAGAACACGGTCAGCGCCAGCACCACGAAGGTCACCACAGAGGTCACGAAGAACGCCGACCCATAACTGCCCGTGATCGTATAGAAGAGCGCCATGATCGCGACGCCGAGCGTGGCGCCCAGCTGCTGCATGGTCATCATGATGCCGCTTGCCTGGCCATGTTTGGCAATCGGCAGGGCAGCCGTGATGATGTGGCGCGGCGCGACGAACATGGCGGCATTGGCCATGCCCCATGCGGTCAGGGCCGGGATCATGACGACGTAGCTTTGCCATCCCGACGCGATACCCAGCCATAGCTGGGCGACGGTCGCCATCAAAAGGCCGGTCAGCGCCACCTTCTTCGCACCCCACCGGTCGGTCAGACGCCCCGTGGGCACGGCCGTGATCGGCACGGCGCCGACCGCGACCAACAGCGCCACGCCGGTCATCAAGGGGCTCATGCCCAGGACGTCCTGCAGATAGAGCGCCCCGAAGATGACGACCGCCATCTGGTTGAACTGCGCGGTGAAGATGACCAGGTTCGACACCGTGAACGACCCGCTGCGAAACATCACGATGTCGATCAAGGGCGGCTTGATGCGGGTCTCGACAAGGGTAAAGACCGCCATCACCGCAAAGCCGCCGATCAGAAGGCCAAGAATAACCGGGTTCGACCAGCCGAGTTCCGGGCCTTCCATCAGCGCGAAGACGACCATGCTCAGGCCCGCGACCAGCGTCACAAGGCCCGGCCAATCCATGCGGCCGGGCGGTGCGTCACGCTCGGGATCGCGCCACGCGGCCAGCACCATGAAGCCGATGGCCGCGGCGATGAACGGGTTGATCCAGAAGATCCAGCGCCACGACAACACGTCGATCATAAGACCGCCGACAAACGGGCCGAGCGCCAGAAAGAACGTACCGGCGGCGCTATAGATACCCAACGCCATGCCGCGTTCTTCCGGCGGGAACGCGATCGACACCATGGCGAGCGAAATCGGGAAGATCAGCGCCGCACCGACACCCTGCACGATGCGGGCGATGATCAACGACGTGCCGTCGACGGCGAAACCGCAGGCCAGCGACGACAGGCCGAACAGCAGGACCGCGCCCAGCATCGTCACCTTGTGGCCGACCAGATCGCCCATCTTGCCGCCGGCTGCCGCCAGCCCGGCGAACACCAGCAGATAGGCGTTGATCACCCAATGGGATGTCGCCTCGCTCATGGCGAGGTCGTGACGCATGGTCGGCAGCGCGACGCCGACCACCGTCTCGTCCAGCAGGATCACGCCCATGACCCCGCCCATGGCGGTCAGCACCCACCACTTGCGGCGATGTTCGGCAACCAGCACGGCGCGCGCCTACTGCCGCCGATACCCCATAGGCCTAGACGCCGCAGGCCGCCTTGATCTCGGCAATCTTGGCGTCGATCCTTTCGTTGTATTCGCCGCCGGCGATCTCAAGGCGGGTTTCTTCGGTTCCCGTCACGACGCCGTAGACAATCGCGGCGGGCACGAACGAGAACACACCCGATGCCATCTCCTGGGCGACATGCGCCTTTTCGCTCTCCAGGACGCGGATATCGCCTTCGGCGGTGGCGCAGCTCACCGGCTTCGCGACATCCTTCTCTTCTTGTGCAAACCGTTCTGTACAACCCGCCAAGGCGACGGTCGCGATAACGGCGGCCAACATGACTTTCATGAACTTCCCCTCTCTGCCGCCGCAGCGGCGACGATGACCAGATGACAGCATGGGCGCATGGCGGGCACGCGGTCAAATGGTCAGCCGCGTTTGACGGCCTCCATCATGGCGGGAAAGTCCGGCCGGTTCATGATCGCCTGGCAGCGGGTGAACCGGTTCATCGCGTATTCCCAGTAACTCGCGAACTCGTAAGCCGGGCGCGGGTTGGCGTTGACGTGCTGCAGCACGCCCCACAGCGTCCAGAGCAGGAAGACCAGCGCCTTCTGCATCTGCATGCGGCCCATCTCCGCTTCCGTCGGTTCGCGCCCGACATAGGCCTCAAGGAAGATCCGGTCCTGTTCTTCGGTGAAGTCGGACTCGACCGAGAAATCGCCGAGATCCCAATAGGGATCGTTGTTGCCGCCGAACTCCCAATCCAGGATGAAGACCCGCTCGCCCGTGTCGACAAGGTTCTCCGGCGCCGGGTCATTATGGCAGGGCACGAACGCCCTGCAGGTCTCGTTCAAGACCGCGCGGATGCCCTCGGCCTCGTCCTGCACGCGTTCGTAACCTTCCGGCAGATCGGCATTCTTCGCCCGCAGGACATCCAGATACTCCTGCGCCACCGCCTTCGGTTCGAACCGGTTCAGCATCTGCTTGCCACAGGTGTGCAGACGGTGAAACGCGCGCGCCGCGCGACGCACCGCATCGGGATCGTCCAGCACGCCGGGCTGACGCATATCGATGCTGCCCTCGATGTAGGCGGTGATCTGAATACCCGCCGCGACGTCGTAGTGTACCAGCTTCGCGCCGACGCCGACCTCGTCGGTCAACTGGCCGGCCTGGCAGTCGGCGGCGCGGTCGACATATTCCTCGGTCCCCGCACCGGGGATTCGCACCACGTAACGCGCGCCGTTCACGGTGATCAGATAGTTGCGGTTCGTCATGCCAGCCAGCGGCTCCAGCGGCAGGATCTCCGCATCGACTTTGCCTTCGCCGATCACCTCAGCGGCGACGGCGCGCGCCCGCGCCCGGCGTTCGACCTCTTCGCTATCGATAATGTCTTCCGTCACGGCTTCCCCCACCTTCTTGTCTCAGTCCCCTAGGCTCTGAACCGCGCGCCATCGGGATCATAGAGCGGCCCGTCGTGGCGCTTGGCCTTGACGGCTTGGCCATAGACCTCGACCTCGTAGTCCTCATGGCCTGCGTCTTCAGCCGGCACATAGCCATAGACGATCGGGCAGCCGACCGTGTGGCCGAAATCCGCGCTGCACGTCACGCCCAGCGCCCGGCCGTCGCGCAGGATCGCCTCGCCGCCGTTGACCGGGACCTTCTCAGCCA
Organism: Alphaproteobacteria bacterium; assembly: GCA_028277285.1. Taxonomy (GTDB): domain Bacteria; phylum Pseudomonadota; class Alphaproteobacteria; order SP197; family SP197; genus JANQGO01. The sequence continues at coordinate 7,555 of JANQGO010000189.1, forward strand.
GCGCGAAGGTGCACAGAAGCTGATCCGGCCCGGCCTCGGCGACCTTGGCCAGCGCCTCGGCGCCGACGAAGTCGTTCTTGCGCCTGGAGACGAACCGCTCCATGCGCGCGTGATAGGGCGTGTAGTCCGGCGACATGTCGGCGGCCCAGGCCAGATTGCCCTTTTCCATGCGCAGGCTGTTGAGCGCGCGGTAGCCCGCATTGACCATCCCGAAGTCGCGCCCCGCCGCTTCCAGAACGCCATAGACATGGATGGCGTACTCGCTGGGGACGTGCAGTTCAAAGCCCAGCTCGCCGGTGTAAGAGACCCGCATGGCGATCACCGGCGCCGCGCCGACCGTCAGATGTTTGGCCTTGGCGAAGCGGAAACTCTCCCCATCGACCGGTTCCTCCGTTACCGAAGCCAACACGTCGCGCGCATGGGGCCCCGCCAGGTTCAGCACCGCGTAACCGGATGTCACGTCCACCATGTGGACGGATCCGTCATCGGGCAGATGGCGCGCGATCCAGCCGAAGTCATGATCGCCGAAGGCCGTCCCCGTCACCGCATAGTAGCGGTTCTCCTCCAACCGGCAGAACGTAAGATCAGCCTCGATCCCGGCGCGCTCGTTCAGCAACTGCGTATAGATGACGCTGCCTTCCGGCCGGTCGACATCGGCGACCGCCAGGTGCTGCAAGGCCGCCGTCGCACCAGGCCCGACGATCTCACGCTTGGCGAAGGACGACTGATCGAACAGGCCGACGCGCTCCCGCACCGCGTTGTGTTCTTGGGCCACATGCTCGAACCAGTTGGGCCACGCAAAGGAAGGCTGGTCGACCGGCTCCACGCCCTCGGGCGCAAACCAGTTGGGCCGTTCCCACCCGGCTTTCGAACCGAACACCGCGCCCCTTTCCTTCAAGGCGCCATAAAGCGGGCTTTTGCGGATCTCGCGCACGGAGCTGTGCTCCTCCACCGGCCATTTCATGGCGTAGTGTTTGGCATAGATCTCGATGCCGCGGTCGTACATGAAGGCGCGGGTGTTGTGGTGGAACTGGAAACGCCGGACGTCCAGGGGCCACAGATCCATGGACGGACGCCCGTCGATGATCCACTCGGCCATCACCTCGCCCGCGCCGCCGGCCGCGGCGATGCCATAGATGAAGCCGCACGACGTGAAGACGTTGTCGTATTCCGCGACCCTCCCCATCACAAAGTCACCGTCCGCCGACATCGGGATCGCGCCATTGATCAACTGCCGCACGCCGACCTCACCGACCACCGGCGTGCGTCTGGCGGCGTTTTCCGCAAGCGGCGCGAACCGTTCGTAGTTGTCCGGCAGAAGCTGCTGGTCCCAGCCTTCGGGAATGCCGTCGCGCGCGAAGGCCGGCGTGTTGTTCTCGTAGCCGCCAACGACGATGCCGCGCACCTCCGGCTTCCAGTAAAGCAAGAGGTCGGGGTCGCGCACTGTCGGCATGCCCTCGGGCAAATCGGGGATGGGGTCGGTCACCAGATACTGATGCTCGACCGCAAAGGCCGGCGCGCGCGAGCCCATCAGGCCGCCCAGCTCGTGGCCCCACATGCCGGTCGCGTTGACCACGGTCTCAGCCTTCACGTTGCCCTGGCTCGTCTCGACCTCGGTGATGCGCCGGCCATTGCGCTTGAAGCCCTCGACCCGGCAGTTCTGCACGATCTCCGCGCCACGCTTGCGCGCGCCCGCCGCGAACGCCTGGCACAGGCTCGCCGGGTCGATGTAGCCGTCAGAATCGATAAACGCCGCCCCCTCGACGCCATCCAGCGTCATGATCGGGAACATGTCCTGGGTTTCCTTCGGCGTCAGGATCTGCATCTCCAGGCCGAACGACTTCGCCGTCGTCGCCGCGCGCCGAAACTCCGTCATCCGGTCCTTGGACGAGGCGATGCGCAGACTGCCGACCTTCTTCCAGTCGATCGCCTGACCGGTGTCCTCCTCCAGCACGTCATAGAGCGCGATACTCTTCTGCAGCATGCGTGTGACGTTGCGGGACGGTCTTAGCTGTCCGACCACACCGGCAGCATGCCAGGTCGCGCCGTGGGTCAACTGAAACTGCTCCAGCAACAGCACGTCCTTCTTGCCCATGCGCGTCAGGTGATAGGCGATACTGCAACCGATCACCCCGCCGCCGACAATGACAATCTCCGCCGAATCGCGCATGCACGCCCCCCAAAGAACTGCGCCATACTCGACCAGGTGCTTGCCCTTCCGCAAGTATCGCAAAGCTAGCACTTGCAGTTCGGCGCGCGCGCGGCCAGCTTGGTCGAACACACAACCGGAGACATTCGATGTCGGATCAGGACCCATCGCTCGTTCCGCCCCACGCCTATCAGAATCCGGACTTTCTGGAGAGCCGTGATGGCCGGTCCTTGCGCATCATGTCGGAGTACATGGAGCCCTTGTCGCGCTTCACCCGTTACAAGATCGACGACACCATCGTCTTCATGGGATCGGCGCGCACCCGCTCGCGCGAGAAGGCGCTTGAGGAACTGGAGACCGCCAAACGCGACGGCGGCGATGTCGAATATGCCGAACGCCAGCTCGAGCTTTCCGTCTACTACGAAGCCGCCCGCGAACTCGCCCACCGGCTGACCGTCTGGTCAAAGGGTCTGGGCGAGGACGCGCGCCGTTTCGTCGTTTGCACCGGCGGCGGGCCGGGCATCATGGAAGCGGCCAACCGCGGCGCGTCGGAAGCCGATGGCCTGAACGTCGGCCTCACCATCTCGATCCCGGTCGAGGAGTTCAACAACCCCTATATCACCCGCGAGCTGCACCTGAACTTCCACTACTTCTTCATGCGCAAGTTCTGGTTCCTCTATCTGGCGAAGGCCGTCGTGATCTTCCCCGGCGGCTTCGGCACGCTCGACGAACTGTTCGAGATCCTGACCATGGTGCAGACCGGCAAGATGCGGAAACGCCTGCCCGTCGTGCTGTTTGGCCAGGACTATTGGGATCAGGTGGTCAACCTCGACACGCTGGTGCGTTATGGCACCATCAGCGAAAGCGATCTCGACTTGATGGTGCGCACCGACTCCGTCGACGAAGCCTTCGATTACCTGACCCGCGACCTCATCGCCTTCAATCTCGATCAGCCGGGTCCTGTACTTTGACAAACCACAACGTACCGCTCTCTGTCCTCGACCTCTCGCCGATCACAGAAGGCGGCGACGCCGCGCAGTCGTTTGCCAATACGCTGGACCTGGCGCGCCATGCCGAGGCGCTCGGCTACAAGCGCTACTGGCTTGCCGAGCACCACAACATGCCGGGTATCGCCAGTGCGGCGACCGCTGTCGTCATCGGCCATGTCGCGGGCGGCACCTCGACCATCCGGGTCGGCGCCGGCGGCATCATGCTGCCCAACCACGCGCCGCTCGTCATCGCCGAGCAGTTCGGCACGCTTGCCAGTCTCTATCCCGGCCGTATCGATCTCGGCATCGGCCGTGCGCCGGGCACCGACCGCACGACCGCCTACGCGCTGCGCCGCACCCTGCAGGGCGACGGCGCGGGCGACGGGTTCCCGCGCGATGTCGCCGAACTGCAGCACTATTTCGGCGAGCCGGAGATCGGCCAGCGCGTGCGCGCCGTGCCTGGCGCCGGCCTGAAGGTGCCGTTGTGGATTCTCGGCTCCAGCCTCTATGGGGCGCAGCTCGCCGCCATGATGGGCCTGCCTTACGCCTTCGCCTCCCACTTCGCGCCGGCTGCCATGATGCAGGCGCTCAACGTCTACCGCAGTCAGTTCGAACCGTCGGCGCAGCTCGACGAACCCTATGCCATGCTGGGCTTCAACGTCTTCGCCGCCGACAGCGACGAGGAAGGCGCCTTGCTGATGACCTCCGTCCAGCAGTCGTTCCTCAACCTGCGGCTGGGCACACCGGGCCGCCTGCCGCCGCCGGACCCTGATTTTGACGGCCGGTTGGAGCCCGCCGAACGCGCCATGCTTGATGGCGCCCTCGCGTGCTCGGCCGCCGGCTCCGCGGCCACCGTTCGTCAGGGCATCGAGGACTTCATCCACAAGACCGATGCCGACGAGATCATGGTGACGTCCCACATCTTCGACCACGCCAAACGCCGGCGCTCGTTCGAACTCGCCATCAGGGCCTAGGATTGGCGTGATCGTTTGTCCTATTCTATAGTCTCTCTCGTCGAGCGCATGGCGAACCGTTAACGGAGTTTGATTGATGCGTCTCAGCGCGCTTCTTGTCAGCATTGCCCTTTTTGTCGGCGCCTGCGGCAGCAGCACGGGCGACCGGGTCGGCTCCGGCGCCGGTATCGGCGCGGGCGCAGGCGCGGTGGTCGGCGCCGTTACCGGCCTTTCCATTCTGCAGGGCGTGCTGATCGGCGCGGGCGCGGGCGCCGTGATCGGCGGCGTCACGGATGAAAGCCAGATCGACCTGGGCGAACCCATCTGGGCCAGCGGCACGACGCCGGCCAACAACACGGCGGTCGCGCGGGTGCAAGCCGGCCTGACCAAGCTGGGTTACGACCCCGGCCCGATCGACGGCATCAAGGGGGCCCAGACGACCAACGCGATCACCGCCTATCAGCGCGACAACGGCCTGCCCATCGACGGCCGCGCCACCGCCGACCTCGCCATGCACATCGAAAGCCAGCTGGGCGCCGCCGGCTGATCTGCGGCGCCGCCCAGAGCCCTTTTGACGCCCCACACGCTTTGATGGATGATCACGCCATCCAGCACCGGGCGCCTTTACCAACATGCCGATCGGCCGTTTCCTCGTCGCGTTTGTCCTAGCTCTTGCCGTCGTGCCGGCGGGTCTGCGCGCCGAAAGCGGCGTCAACGACGAACGCATCCTGTTCGGCCAGTCAGCCGCGCTCGACGGACCGGCGGCCGCGCTCGGCCAGGGCATGCAGACCGGCATCCTGGCCGCCTTCAACCAGGCGAACCTGCACGGCGGCGTCAACGGCCGCCGCCTGGAACTCGTCACCTATGACGACGGCTACGAGCCCGAGCAGGCGATCGTCAACGTCAACCGGCTGATCGGCCAGGACGACGTGTTCGCCCTGATCGGCGAGGTCGGCACGCCGACCTCCAGCGCCGTCCAGCCGATCGCGACCCAGCGCGGCGTACCGTTCCTGGCGCCCTTCACGGGTGCGGCCTTCCTGCGCGATCCCGCGCTCGACAATGTCGTTAACGTGCGCGCCTCCTATGACCAGGAGGCCGAGGCGTGGGTCACCTATCTGACGGAGGGCCTCGGCCTCACCCGCATCGCGATTCTTTATCAGGACGACTCCTTCGGCCGCGCCGGGCTCGACGGCGTGCGCCACGCGCTTGCGGCGCGCGACATGACGCTGGTCGCCGAAGGCACCTATATGCGCAACACGACGGCGGTCAAACGCGCCCTGCTCGCGATCCGCAAGGAAGCGCCGGAGGCGGTCGTCATCGTCGGCGCCTATGAACCGGCCGCCGCCTTCATCACCCTGGCGCGCGAGATCGGCCTGGACCCCGTCTTCGTTGCCATCTCCTTCGTCGGCAGCAAGGCGCTTGCCGAAGCGCTTGACGACGACGGCGCCGGCGTTATCGTCACCCAGGTCGTGCCGCTGCCCCATGACCAGCGGGATCGCCGTGT
>JANQGO010000232.1 GCA_028277285.1 Alphaproteobacteria bacterium
CTTCACGCGTTCGGCCGCCATGGAGCTGGGCGAGGCCGGCGTGCGCGTGAACTCGATCTCGCCCGGCGGCATCGCCACCGGCATCTTCGGGAAATCCATGGGCATGGATATCGAGGACGCCGAAAAGACGGTCGAGAAGGTGAAGTCGGTCCTTGCCACCGTCCAGGCGATCCCGCGTGCCGGCATCACCGACGATATCGCGTCGGCCGCGCTGTTCCTGGCGAGCGACGAGGCCGGCTTCATCAACGGCGAGGATATCGTTGTTGACGGCGGCCTGATCTGGGGCCGCCGCTATTCGGAAACGCAAAAGGGCGGCGGGACCTGGAGCCAGCTGTTCGACTGAACCGGTCCGGCGGGTGCCGGACCTTAGGGAGACCCATTGACGAAAGAACGAACGATGCCGCCGGGATACGTCCCGACGTCGTCGCATCTTACGTCGCTGCTCGATGAGGCGGACGGCGCGATGGTGTCGGTCGGCTGGTTGATCGAGCAACTGGGCCCGCGTTCGTTCGGTCTGATTCTGTTCATCATGGCCGTGATCGCCTTTGTGCCCGGCGCGTCCTTTATCGTCGGCGTACTGATCGCCTGGCCCGCGATACAGATGATCCTGGGGCACGACGTCGCCGTCCTACCGCGCGTCATCGCCCGGCGCCAGATCGCGGTCGACCGGCTGAACCGCGCCATCGCGTTCGTCGCGCCCAAGCTGCGCTGGGTCGAGCGCTTCGTCCGACCGCGCTGGCCGACACCGTTTCAAACGACCAAGCGCCTGACCGGGCTGATCATGCTGTTGCTGGGCCTGACCATCATCTCGCCGGTGCCGTTCAGCCAGTACCTGCCGGCGATTGCCGTGATGTTGCTGGCACTGGCGTATCTGGAGGAAGACGGCGTTGCGCTGCTGGTCGCGTTGATCACCGCGCTGGTGTCCCTGGCCGTCACGGCGGCCACGGTCTGGGGCGTGGTGGAAACCGCCGACTGGCTCGACCCGGTGCGCCAGCACATTCAAGGCCAGGAGTGAGACAGCTGAACGTGTTTGGCAAGTCGGCCGTCAATACGTCCAGGTCTCCGTATAGGGCCTGAGTTCGACTTCGTTCGACCAGGCGGAACGCGGCTGCTGGTGGACCCACCAGTAGGTCTCCGCCACGTCGTCGGTGTTGGCTAGGTTCTTGGGGTCGTATTTGTCGCCATAGGCCTCGCGCATCAGCGGCATGTCGAGATCGCAGTCGAGGCGGACATGGACGATGTGGACGCCGTCCCTGGCGTAGGCCTTGGCGAGGCTCTGCGCCAGGCCGCGCAGGCCGAACTTGCCGATGGCGTAGAGCGGGTGGATCGCCGAGCCGCGATAGGCCGCGGTCGCGCTGGAGAAGAACACGCTGCCGCGCCCGCGTTCACGCATCGCGGGCAAAACCGCCTTGGCAGCGGCGAAGGCACCGATGACTTCAGTGCGGAAGGTCGCTTCGAGATCGCCATAGGTCATGGCGAGCGGTTCGCATCGGGTGAAGACGTCGCGGACGTTATAGATCAGCACGTCGACATCGCCCATGTCGGCGGCGATTGTCGTCAGCGCGTTGCCGATGCTTTCGGGCTGTGTCGCGTCGGCCGCCTGAAACTCGACACGGGCATCCGTGCGGGCCAGCGCCGCCGCTTCGGCGGCGGCATTGCTGCCCGCCTCGGTACGGGAGACAAGCGCGATGTCGAAACCTTCGCGCGCGAACTTGGCCGCGAGCGCGCGGCCCAGACCCTCACCGGCGCCGACGAGTGCACAGACAGGTGAGGGCATGGCGGTCTCCAGATGTGGTGGACGCGCCGGCGGACCGGCCCGCAGACCTTAGCCCTTATAGTCGTCGGCCGTCAGCACGACATAGAGCTTGCGCACCGGCGCCTTGACGTCCCAGGTGCACTTGCAGCCGCGCGGCATCATGAAGCTGTCGCCGGCCTTGTAGGTCTCGACGCCGCCGTCCTCGTCGATGACGTCGATATGGCCCTCCAGCAGATAGACGAACTCGTCATAGGGCGCGGCCTCGATGACGTGTTTGTTGGGTTCGCACTCCCACACACCGGCATCGAGCTGGCCGGTCTGATCGGCATAGAAACTCAGGCCGCGCTCGTTCGGCTCGCCCGACTTGAGGCCGTCGGCGGGAATGTAGTCGGTCGGCTCCAGGCCCGGTACGGCGCCGGTGGGGATACGCAGGCATTTGGCGGTGCTCATCGTTCGTCTCCTTCGTGGGTGTCGGTTAGTGCCATTGATCGGGATGGGCGGCTTTCTTGCGCGCCATGAAGTCCTGCAGCGCTTCGTCGATCGCGGGATCGATGGGCGGTGCTTCATACTCGGCCAGCATCTGTTTCCAGCGCTCGTGCGCGCGCTGCTCGAGGTCGCGCCGCCCGTCATCGTCCCACTGTTCGTAGGATTTCGTGTCGGCGAGGTCGGAAAGATAGTTCGCGGTCTCGAAATGGGCGAGCGTGTGGGCGGTGCCGAGGAAGTTCTGGCCGGGTCCCGCCTCGCGGAAGGCGTCGGCGGCCAGTTCGTCCGGGCTGACGGTGAGGCCGCCCAGCATACGCCACATCATGCCGCAGTGATCGAGATCCATGGCGAACTTCTCATAGCCGAAGGTAAGCCCGCTTTCGAGCCAGCCGGCGGCGTGAAACACGAAGTTGGAGCCCGCCATGATGCCCGCCAACATGCTGGCCGACGATTCCTGCATCGCCTGGCCGTCCGCCACCTTCGACGCCGTCAGGTGGCCGCCGCAGCGCAGCGGCAGGCCGAGCCGGCGGCACAGCTGGCCGATGGCGAAGGTCGAAAGGTTGGCTTCGGGCGTGCCGAAGGTCGGCGCGCCGGACTTCAAGTCCATGGTGGTCAGAAAGTTGCCGTAGACGACCGGCGCGCCCGGGCGCACGAGCTGGCTGAGCGCGATGCCGGCCATGGCCTCGGCATGGGCCTGGGCGAGCAGGGCGGGTTGGGTGACCGGCCCCATGGCGCCGCCCAGGATGAAGGGCGAGACGACGACGCTCTGGTTGGCGCGGGCATAGGCCTTGAGCGCGCCCGACATGACGTGGTCGTAGACCAAGGGCGAGTTGACGTTGATGTTGCCCTGGATGACGCAGTGATCCTCCAGATAACGATCGCCGAAGGCGAGCCGCGCCATGGCGATCGAATCCTCGGCGCGCTCCGGCGCGGTGACCGCGCCCATGAACGGTTTGGTCGACCAGCGCAGGTGCGCATAGACCATGTCCAGATGGCGCTTGTTGACCGGCAGGTCGACCGGCTCGCACACGGTGCCGCCGGAATGGTTCAGCCACGGCGTCGCGTAGGTTAGCTTCACGATGTTGCGGAAATCATCGATCGTCGCGTAGCGCCGCCCGTTATCGAGATCGCTGACAAAGGGCGGGCCATAGGACGGCATGAAGACTGTGTCGCCGCCGCCCAGCGTGATCGACGAGGCGGGATCGCGTCCCGCCATGCGGAATGTCGACGGAGCCGTCGAACACAGGGCGCGCGCGTGGCCGCTGTCGAACGTGACACGTTCGCCGGTGACGGTGGCGCCGGCGTCCTTGAACAGGCGCAGCGCCTCGTCGTCACCGCGAAACTCGATGCCGATTTCCTTGAGGATCCAATCGGCGTGGGTTTCGAGCGTCTGGAGCGCCTCGTCGTCGAGCAGGTCATAGATCGGGATCCGGCGCGTGACGGTCGCTCGCTTGGCGACCGCGTCGTTCTGGCGTCTCGCGACGCGCGCCGAGCGCCCGCCGGCGCGACGGCGGCCGTCGGCGTTCGATGAAGCGTGGCGTGTCTCGTCGGAGCCCAGCATATGCTCCACCTGCGATCAAACAGACTGCGCGCCGCCTCAAGAGGCGATCACCGTCGATCGACAGGAAACGACACATAAAGACCACTCACAATCGAAAAGATTTGCACCATGTATTCAAATTTTTTAAACGTAGGTCATGGCCTTTCGAAGCTATGACAGCCTTCATGTGTTCGACGTCGTGGCGCGCCGGCTGAACTTTACGGCGGCGGCTGATGAGCTTCATCTGACCAAGGGTGCGATCAGCTATCAGATCAAACGGTTGGAGACCGAACTCGGGTTTCCGGTTTTTTCGCGTGGGCATCGCGGCGTTGCGTTGACCCGCAAAGGACGGGTCCTGGCGCAGACATGTCAGAGCCTGTTCGGCGATCTCGACCGTACCATCGAGGGGCTGCGCGACGATGTGAGCGAACGCATCACCATCGGCATGTCGACCTATTTTGCGTCGCGCTGGCTGTCACCACGGCTGATGACCTTCATGGCCGAACATCCGCAGTTCGCGTTGCGCCTGCAGCCCTTGATCGATCTGATCGACCTTAGATCCCACGACATCGACATGGCGATACGTTGGGGCCGTGGCGACTGGACGGATCTTGAGATCGAACCGTTGCTGCCGTGTCCGGCCTTCGTCACCGCCGGCGCGGCTATCGCCAGACAGGTCGAGGAAAACGGACTTGATGCGGTGCTTGCGGGGACGCCCTTGCTGCACGACCGCGACGGCAGCGATGCCTGGCGGGACTGGTTCGAGGCGGCGGGGCGCGCCTATCCCGCGACGCCGAACGACCTGGTCGTCCCCGATCCCAACGTTCGGGTCCAGGCGGTCATCGACGGCCAGGGCTTGGCGCTGAACGACGATCTGGTTGGCGATGATCTTGCCGCGGGACGTCTGGAGCGCCTTTCGCCGGTCGCGCTCGACGACTACGGCTACTTCCTGGCCTATCCGAAAGGCGCCTTGAATGCCCCAGGGTGTCGCGCGTTTCGCGACTGGGTCCTGGCACAGGCGGCCTCCCGCTAGCGCGCTTTCCCTTCACACCTAATCTGTACCAGCCCGCTCCCCCTCCCGGCCACCCCGAGGATACTGCCATGGGTGGCCGGGAGGGGGAGCGGGCTGGTGTTGCCGCTTGTGCGGATAAAGCGCTCGGATGCCGCCGCCGGCAATTCAGCTATGGCGGCGCGTCTACTCGATGAGGTCGTAGGTGAACGAGGAGGCGTTCCGGACATCGAGCTCGACAAAGCCGTAAGAGTAGTAACCGCGCGCCTTGCAGTTCTCCCATCCGTAGATCTCGAAGGCGTCGTAGTCGATGCACATGTTGTACTCGCCCGACCATTCGCCATCGCCCAGTTGGCTCTCTGCGTAGACGTAGACGTACTCCTCCGGGCCAAACTCATGCAGTACGAAGAGGGTGTCGCACTGTCCGGCGCGAATGTCGTACCACCCGGCGGAGACCCAGTCGTTGAACTCATGATCGTAGTAACCGATGGCCACGTCGACCGGGCCGCGCGAGTAGTTGCAAATCGTCATATCGGCGCGCGCCGCCTCCGTGCCCCAGACGCTCGCGGCAAGGACGACGGCCAGGGCAAGTCCGAAGCGACGGATCTGGTGCCAAGTAGTCATCGAGTTGTACCCCCGGAAAATGTCGCATGCCGCGACAGTCGTGAACAAACATCGGCGTCCGTTTGCTGTGGCAAACGAAGGCTTACGGGCGAATTGTTACGCAATTCACCGAAATCAGCAAATCTCCAAGGGTTAACGTTTGGCGTCGCCACGAAAAAGGAAGGAGGGGCCGTTTTCACGGCCCCTCCAAGCGTGCAGGCGGGGTTCTAAATCGCCGGGAGGCGATCATGACGACGCCGGCTCTGGGTGTAGGTCCGCGTTTGCGCCGTCAGTGGTTTTCTAGCTCGCCAGTGTGACGGGTCGGGCTCCGCGCCGTGACGGTTTTGTAACTCGCCCCAAAGCTTGTGGATGAAACCGGGTTCCATCAAACCCTTGTGATGGCTGCCTTTTCAGCTGCCGCGCTCGCCAAACAGCAGTGTGACGTTCATGCGCCGCTGATCGAAGCCTTCCTTGAAGGTCAGGCGGTCGGATTTGTGCAGCAGGTTGGAGTGGAACAGAATGGCCCGGTTCTCGCCGTATGGTAGCCGTACCTCCGGCGCTTCGGCCAGAAATGCCGCGTACCTGGCTTTCACATCCGGCTCGTTCTTGCGCAGGTTCATATCGACCCAATCCCAGTCCAGCGGCTGTTCGCGCTGGTAGACGATCAGGCCGCCGTGCTCGGGATCCAGGTTGGCGTCGGCCTCGGTGATCCAGAAATTGAAGGTGACGGAGGCATCGTCGGTATGGGCGTCGACGCCGCCGCCGTGGTTGGCGTGGCGGTAGACCCACATGTTGTGCAGCGGCCGGCTGCCCAAGACGCGCGGCATGGCCGCCTGCAGCTCCTCGGCGATGGTGTAGAGCAGGGAGCAGGCGAAACCGTCGGCCATGTAGGAGGTCACGTAACCCGTCGCGTTGTGCCCGAAGAAGATCGTCGACTGGCGGCAATAAGCGCGCAGCGCGTTCAGCGCTTCGGGACTCAGGAAACCGTCGATGGTGGTGATCGAGGTGGCGGCGGCGAGATAGGCGTCTTCGATCGCCGCATAGTCATTCTCCTGACCGATCGCGGGACCGGCGAGCGGCGCGGTGTCGGCGACGCGAATGGCGCGGTCGTGCAGGTCCGCCAGCGCGTCGGCCTCCTGGCCTTCGAGCACCACCGGCCGGTCGGCCGGAAAAGCGCGGTCGAGGGCGGCGATGGCGTCGCGGTAACGTTGCGCCGCGGCCGTCCAGCTCGGATCCAAGAGATCGTTCGTGATCAGATAGTCGATCTGGTCGGCGCTGTCGCTCAGCCGGTAACGGCAGGTACGAAGCCGCGTGTTGGCGCGCGCCGGGAACCGTTCGTCGGAAAACGTCCCGGCATCGGCCCCGGCGTCGCCGCGTTTGGCGGCAAAGATGGCGTTGAAGACCTGCCGCGCCTCGCCATAGCGCTGCGCGCCGAGCAAGGCGGTGCCGAGATTGTTGCGCGCCTTCTCGAAATCGGGCGCGATGTCCAGGGCACGCCGGTAGGCCGCGATCGCGTCGTCGAACCGCTCGGCGTCCTCGGCAAGCGTACCGGTCAGAAACCACGCCTCGGCCGGTGCATCGGGTAAGGACGTCAGGTGTTTGAGATGGGACGCGGCGGCATCGGACCGCTTGAGCGTGATCAGCGTGCGGGCCAGGTTGACGCGCGCCTTCAGATGGCCGGGGTCAACGGCGAGCGCCGCTTCGAACGCGGCGAGCGCGGCGTCAGGACTGCCGGCGCGCTCCTCCAGAAGTCCGAGATTGCTGTGGGCATCCGCGTCGCCCGGTTTCATGTCGATGGCCGCGCGATAGGTCTCGCGCGCGCGGTCCACCTGACCGGCTTCGCTCAAGACACGGGCCAGGTTGAACCGGAACAGCCCGCTTGCGGGTTTGAGCGCGATCGCCTGCTCGATGGCGGCGACCGCTGCCTCGTGCTCGCCCTTCTGGTCGAGCGCCAGGCCGATCAGATGGTGGGCGTCCGCTGAATCCGGTTTGTCGTCGAGCACCGCGCGGTAGCCGGCCAGGGCCTGGTCCAGCTGCCCGGCGCGGTGGTGGGCCAAGGCATCGGCCAGGCGCTGGCCCGGGTCCGCCATCGCGCCTTCTTACTCCGCTGCGTTGGCCGGCGGCGCCAGCAGCAGGGCCTGGTTGGCGATGACGCCGAACAGGTGCTCCAGATCGGCCTTCAGCGCGGCCATGCCGGCACCACGGCTCATGCGCGCCTCGTTCATGTAGAGGCTGCGGTTCAGTTCGATCTGCAGCGCGTGGATGTCCATATCCGGGCGGCCGTAGTGTTCGGTGATAAAGCCGCCGGGATAGGGATCGTTGCGGCGCACCTGATAGCCGCGTGCGCGCAGGGTTTCGGCGGCGATCCGCATGATCTCGGCATCGCAGGCGTGACCGAAACGGTCGCCCAAGACGATGTCGGCGCGCGATTTGGCGGCCGGGCCGCCGCGTTCGCCTGACGGCATGGAGTGGCAGTCCAGAAGCACGGCGATACCGAACGTCGCGCGGGTCTCGTCCAGAAGCGCGACGATCGCGTCGTGATAGGGCATGTAGTAGCGCTTGATCCGCTCCTCGGCGACGCCGGGCTCCAGCTTGCCGGCATAGATCTCGGCACCGCCGGCGACGACCCGGGGCACGGTACCCAGCCCGGCCCGCACCCTGGGGCTGCGGCTGTTGACCCAGCCCGGCAGGGGCGAATCGAACATGCGGGGGTCGAGCTCATAGGGTTCGCGGTTGGGGTCCAGGAAGGCGCGCGGGAAGGTCGCGGCGACCATCGGCGCGCCCAGCGCCACGGCGCCGGCCGCGAGTTCATCCACAAAGGCATCCTCGGACCGGCGGATAGCCAGACGGTCGAGCCTGGAAAGTGCCAGAAACTCCGGCGGATAGTCGCGCCCGCTGTGGGGCGATGAGATGACAAGCGGCAGCGTTTGGCGGCGCGGACGGCGGATTTGGACCGGTTGCGGCACGTTGGTTGTGTCCTTGTCGTTTACAGCGGTCACGGCAGCGATTTAGACTATGGTCATGGTTATGTCACCCGTTCGATCAACAGGGGTCACAAAGTTGACCCCGGCACGACCAGCGGCGCCGGCAAGGGGCCGGCGGGCTCCGGGCGTTTAAGGTTTACCATGGCGCGTATCCTGCTAGCAGCGCATGACGATGTCATGCGCTGTTATCTTGTGCGCGCCCTGTCACGCCAGGGCCACGCCGTCATGGCGGTGGCCGACGCCCACGAAGCCCTGGGCGATCTTCTGCCCGGCGCCTTCGATATCCTGATCGCCGATACGGATTTGCCCGGCATCGGCGGGCCGGAACTGGCGCGCCGCGCCGGCGCGGCGATCCCTGGCTTGAGGATCCTGTTCCGGCACGGCTTCTCCGCAGCGCCCTTGAAAGAGGGCGCGCTGCCCCGGCTGGAGGACGAAGCGCTGGAGCCGCCGTTCCACCTGAGCCGCCTGGCCGACGAAATCGACAATCTGCTGGCCGCCTGAGTATCGCGGTGGTTGGGGGCGATCGTTGGGCCCGCTCACGGTCTGGCCGGGCGGGCCGGATCGCCGCGCACGAAGACCAACAGGATCAGGAGCGCCGCTGCGCCCAGACAGGCGTCGAACACGTAGGCGGTCGTGATGCCACCGTCCAGCGTCGAACCCGCCAGCACGATCGCGGTGTTG
>JANQGO010000234.1 GCA_028277285.1 Alphaproteobacteria bacterium
CGCATTCTACGGCACCGATCTGGGCGCGGTGCTGCGTGCCCAGGGTGTCGAGAATATCGCGTTCGCCGGCAACACCATCGATGTCTGCGTGCACACGACCCTGCGCGAGGCGACCGATCGCGGGTTCGAGTGTCTGCTGCTGTCGGATTGCTGCGGCGCGGTCAGCCCGTCGCTGCACGCCGCGGCTGTCGAAATGGTCAAGGTCGAAGGCGGTATCTTCGGCTCGGTCGCGACATCGGACGCCTTCGTCGCGGCTCTGGGTTCATCGTAAAGGTGATCCCTGCCGGATTGGGCGGCCTAGCTCTCCAACCCGGCAGGGTGAATTCGCTGCATTGAATGGGCGGCAAGCGAACTCACACGATCATGCGGAGCCGCTCAGCGGTTCGGCTTGATCGCGATCGGCAGGCTCGTGCGGGCGCCCTTCCAGATAGGCAAGGACCGTGCCCGCGTCCGAGACGTCGAAGGGGTCGCCCGGCTTGGCGCGGTCTTCGACGAACATCTCCTCGATGACACCGTCATCGACGACCATGGCGTAGCGCCAGGAACGGTCGCCGAAGCCCAGATCGGTCTTGTCGACCAGCATGCCCATGCCGCGGGAGAAGTCGCCGTTGCCGTCAGGCAGCAGAACGACGTCGCCGCCGACGCCCTGGTCGCGCGCCCAGGCGTCCATGACAAAGCCATCGTTCACCGACAGGCAATAGATGGCGTCGATGCCGCTTGCCTTGACCCGTCCGGCATGGGCGTTGAAGCCGGGCAGGTGGGTGCTGGAACATGTCGGCGTGAACGCGCCGGGCAGGGCGAACACGACGACGCGCTTGTTGTCGAACAGGTCGGCGCTGGTGAAGGTCACGGGCTCACCGTGCTGGCGCGCCTTAAAGGTGGTGTCGGGCACCCGGTCGCCGGGTTCGCGTTGTCTGTCGGTCATTGCATGGATCCTTAATGAACGAGGCCCGTGTTAGTGAACGAGGCCTGAGGGTCTGAACTCGGCGCGCGGGTCG
Source organism: Alphaproteobacteria bacterium (assembly GCA_028277285.1). Classification (GTDB taxonomy): domain Bacteria; phylum Pseudomonadota; class Alphaproteobacteria; order SP197; family SP197; genus JANQGO01. The sequence goes on from JANQGO010000234.1 coordinate 999, forward strand.
GGAAGCGCCATGTCGTCACGATCGGCGGGCGGTTCGACGACCAGGCCGGCCGCCGTATAGAGCCGCGCGAAGACGTTCAGGTTGATCGAGGCCGCGCGCACCGCCGTCTCAGGCAGCCACAGGCCCAGGATTTCCTGGGATTCGGCAACAAGACCGAACTGGCTGTGGTTGACCAGTTGCAGCAGCCACGCTTCGTCGAAGCCGAGTTCCGGACAGGTGACGCAGCGTATGTCGAGCTCACGTTTAGCCGTCGCCATGACGATCCACAGCATGGTGTCCAGCGCATGGATGCCCATGGGCGAAATCCGCGCGGCATGCATGCCGGACTGCCAGAACTGGTGGTCACGATGGGGCTCGCGGTGTGGCGCGATCCAAAGACGCAGAGACGTCACCAGCAGGCCCTGCGCCGTCTGCAGATGGGCCATCGGCATATGTGGCGGATAGATCGGCTGGCTGAGATCGACGGCCATAAGGAGCTCCCCAATTCGTTGCCGGGCGAACTTAGTGAGGTAGATTTGCAATTGCAACTCATTCTTAATCGCATAGAATGAATTCGCTGGAGCATCGCTCCCAACCATGCCTTGAGTGGTGTGCCAGCAGCGCCGTTGCCTGGACTTGCCGCTTCTCACCCAGGGCGATTCGCCGAGTAGGTCGGGGACAGGTGAGGCGTCGCCGCGGCCGGCCCGCGTTCGCGCAAGGATCGCGTGGGCCGGCCGCCTGACGCCCGCACCATTATGGCGACTCGTCCCCGAAAAGGCGCCATGAGGCAACGCCCGGGCATGCATGCCCGGAGACATGCATGATTGTCGCGGACGTTACGCCGGTCCGGGCCTCCCCAAGATCAGGCCCCAAGGGCAGGTATTGTCAGACGGGATGTCGTCACGCCGACCAGTCGCGAACGAAGTCGTCGCGCAAGGGGCGCTGAACGGCTTTGGCGGTTTCATTCGGTGTGCCCAGGTAGACAAAACCGATCAGGCGGTCGGGTGCATGAAAGCCCAAGGCTTCGTTCACGACGGGATCGTACGTGTTCTTGCCGGTCACCCACATGGCGGCAAAGCCGAGCGCGTGGGCGGCGTTCAAGATGTTCATGACGGCTGCGCCGCCGGAAAGGACCTGTTCGATCTCCGGAATGGCGTTGTCGGGATCGACATGAACGCCGGCGGCGATGACCAGCGGCGCGCGCAGGGGGCGCGTCCTTTCGCGCTCCAGCAGGACGTCGGCGGCGTCCGGTTCGCGTTTGCGCAGTGCCGCGACAAACACCTCGCCCAACCGGTGTCGCGCATCGCCGCTGATGGTGAGGAAGCGCCAGGGACGAAGCCGTCCGTGATCGGGCGCGCGCATGGCGGCGTCCAGAATGTCGTTGAGGTCGAGGCCTTCCGGCGCGGGTTCCGTCATCGCGGCGGGCGAGACGGACGCGCGCGACAGCAGCATGTCGAGCGCGATGTCGGTTTCGTTCTGTGACGCCAAGGGCGTGGCTAGGCCGTCTTGCATGGCGGGGTTCCCAGAATTGATGACAGGGAAACCCATCCTAATTGAGAATGCTTCTTAATTGCAACTATCATGTGGCGCTGCGGCACCCTCACCCTCCCAGCGCTTCGCGCCGGGTCCCTCCCTCTCCCGCATGCGGGAGAGGGACGCGCAGGCTTGTGCGCTCTAGCGCCTTAGCCGGAGCTGGGTGAGGGGGTCTTACCGCACGAACAGCTCGCGCGGCATCGTGGAGAAGCTCTCGCCCTTGTCTTCGCCGATCCGGATCGTCTCGCTGAAGACGTAGGCGTCGTCCGGCTCCCAGATGCCGATGATCAGATGCAGCGTGTAGTCGGTCTCCAGGACATTCTCGTCGTCGTCCTGCAGGCTGAAGCACAGATCGCCCCAGTTCATGCCGATCGAATAGCCGATGCGCGATTCCTTGCGGATGCCGTGAGGCTGAAACGCTTTGGCGAAGGCGCGGTGGATGTCGCCGCCGGTGACGCCGGGCCGGATGGCGTCGAACGCCGCGTGCCAGCTTTCCTGGACGGCGTCGTGGACCTGGACGAGGCGGGCCGGCGGCTCGCCGACATAGGTCGTGCGCGACAGGCCGCAGCAATAGCGGTGGACGAACGCGCCGACCTCGAAGTCGGTCTGGTCGCCGGCCTCGAACGGTTTATCGGTCCACTTCAGATGCGGCGCCTGGGCGACACCCGGCCCGGTCGGCATGGTGACCGGCGGCGGCGTGTCGCCGCCGAACGCGGGCGTGCCGGCGATCAGATCGTGGGTGATGCGCGCGGCGACGTCGCATTGGCGCACGCCCGGCTCGATCATGGCGATGCCGTTGGCGAGCGCCTGGTCGACGATGGCCGCGGCCTGGCGCATGCACGCGATCTCCGCCGGCGATTTCTTGACCTTGACCGGCACCATGACATTGCTGGCGTCGGCGACGTCGCGGCCGCCCATTGCCTTGGAGAGCGCCTGATAGTCGCCGTGGGAAAAACTGTCGGCGCCGAACTCGATGCCGATGCGCCCGTCGCCCGCCATCTCCAGGACCCGCGCGCCGATGACGTCCCACGGCGAGCGGTCGGGCGTGCCGATATAGCTCTCGGGATAGCTCGTGATCTTGTCCTGCTCCAGATAGACCGTCGGGTTGGCGCAGTGGATATCCATCTCGCGCAGGATCAGCGTCGCGTCGGTATCGCCGGCGCGCAGCACGGCGGCCTGCGGCACATAGGCCGAACGCCCGGCATAGCCGGTCAGGTAGTCCATATGCGCTTCCGACAGGATGACCAGCGTATCGATGCCCGACGTCTCCATGCTGGCGGCGACACGCTGCACGCGGTCGCGGTATTCGGACGTTTCAAACGCTGCCATGGTCTTCCCTCCTTGTTGTCGTGTTGATTGTCTGGCTGGCGGTCACCAGCCTTTGGTTTCCTGCGCGATGGTGGCGACCTTCTGCCCCTTCCGGATCAGACCGAAGGCGTGGCGCATGAAGACGACACCGTCGCGCGGCGCCTTGCACACGGCGGCCGGGCGGCCGGGCGCCTTGGGACTGTGGACCTGGCCGATGGGCTGGCCCTTCTTCACCTTGTCCATCAGCTCGACAAAGGGTTCGTAGATGCCGGCGGCGGGCGCGTCGGCGTAGCAGCCGTAACTCAGCGCCTCCAGGTACCGGGTCTGGCGCTTGCCCATCCAGACCGGCGTCTTCAGCCGGCCTTTCATGATGCCCAGGTGGATCATCAGGTTGCGGATGCCGGTCTCCGTCACGCCGACGGTCTCCGGCGTCGTCATGCCAGCGCCGCCCAGTTCGCAGCAGCCGAAGACCTTGCCCAGCTTCTCGACGGTGGTGTCGAGCATGCCTTCGGACTCGAACTCCTTGATCATGATGCCGACCGGCGCGCGGAAGGCTTCCATGGCGGCGACGGTGCGCGCCATTAGCGGCTTGCTGCGCAGTTTGTGGAACATGACGCTGGGCGCGATCATCGCCGCCACGCCGCCGGCATGCAGGTCATAGACCGTCTCGACATGGGGCAGGACCTGGGTCGTGATCGTGTGCGCGATGCGTTCGGTCACCGTGCCGCGTGCCTTGCCGGGGAAGACGCGGTTCAGGTTCTTGCCGTCCAGCGGCGAGGTCCGCGTACCCGCCGCGATCGCCGGCGGGTTGATCATGGGCATGATGACGACGGTGCCGCCGACGAGGTCCTTGGGTTCAAGCTCGCGGATCAGCTTCATCAGCGCGATCGGGCCTTCGTATTCGTCGCCATGGTTGCCGCCGGTGAACAGCACGCCCGGCCCCGGCCCGTTGCGCACGATGGTGATCGCCAGGCGCACCGGCGGCTTGCCGCGCCCCGCCGGCACCTCGATCCAGGTCGAACGTTTGCCGTCGCGGCTGAAATCCAGAACCCAGCCCTTGCCAGCGTTACCCGCCATAGTCTTCTCCCCTTATCGCACCGTTTCCAGCGGCCGTACTTTCAAGATCAATCGCGCCGGTTGCAATGGCCAGCGCACGGTCAATTGTGAGCTAGCGCACAAGTATGAGATTGACATTCATTCTCAGCAACGCCAGATTCCAGGGAAACCGGAGAATCGGATGTACGTCTGTCTTTGCAACGGCCATCGGGAACGCGACATCGTCGAGATCGCGCGAACGGGTGTGCGGTGCGCGCGCCGGGCCTACGATATTCTGGGCGGGCAGCCGCAATGCGGCCAGTGCCTGACGTTTGCGCAGACCTTGATCGACGACTTCCACGGTGAGTCATCCGCCGGCGCCGCTTCGGCCCACACGCCGTCAGCAGCGACTGCCTGACACCAGTCGATTGCTGTGTATGCCTGGCGATCGCTCAAGCCTGAGAACTTTGCCATCGCGCTGAGCGCGCTTCAGGCCTATCTCGAAAAGCGCAAGAAACGACGCCAAGCACGCCGGGCCAAGAAGGACAAACAGGACTAAGCCGGCCTTCTACGCACCATCGGCCGCGCCGCTTTGCATCTGCACGTAGTTTTCGATGCCCATCATCTTGATCAGATCGAACTGGGCTTCCAGCCAGTCAACGTGCTCTTCCTCGGCGTTCAGGATTTCGGCAAAGAGGTCGCGCGTCACATAGTCGCCGACGCTCTCGCAGTGCGCGATGCCCGCGCGCAGATCGGGAATGGCGATGTTCTCGAGTTTCAGATCGCAGGTCAGGATCTCCTCGACGTTTTCGCCGATCATGAGTTTGCTGAGATCCTGCATGTTCGGCAGACCTTCCAGGAAGAGGATGCGTTCGGTCAGCTGGTCGGCATGGCGCATTTCGTCGATCGATTCGTCGTATTCATGCTTGGCGAGCTTGCCGACGCCCCAATCCTTCAGCATGCGCGAATGCAGGAAGTACTGATTGATCGCCGTCAGTTCGTTCTTCAGCACCGTGTTGAGGTGCTCGATGACCTTTTTGTCGCCCTTCATGAATCACACTCCACTGCGTTGCGCGTTCTCAGCACCGTGCATAGCACAGTCGTTCGTGGTCGTAACAGCGAACAGATCAAGGGTTTTCCCCTAGCGCTGCTCCGTCTCCCAGTCCGGATGCACCCAGACCGGCGCGTCGGACGGCGGCAGCATCTCCTTGCCGCGGATCATGTCCGACGCTTTTTCGGCGATCATGATGGTCGGCGCGTTCAAATTGCCGGAGACGACGTTCGGCATGACCGAGGAATCGATCACGCGCAGGTTTTCCACGCCATAGACCTTGAGTTCCGGGCTGACGACCGCCATGGGGTCGTTGTCGGAGCCCATCTTGCAGGCGCAGGACGGATGGTAGCTGCTCTCGCTGGTCTGGCGGATCCATTGGTCCAGCTCGGCGTCGGTCTGCGCGTCCTCGCCCGGCCACAGCTCCTTGCCGCGAAACTGGTCGAACGCCTTCTGGGCGAAGATCTCGCGGGTCAGCCGCGTGCCGTCGCGCAGGCAGCGGACGTCCTCTTCTTCCTTCAAGTAGTTGAACAGGATCTCCGGCGCCTGGCGCGGATCGGCGCTTCGGATCTTGACGTGACCGCGGCTTAACGGGCGCATCATGTCGACCATCGCCTGATAGCCGTGGATCTTGTTGATGTTCTTGGCGTCGTAGGTCATCGCCATGGGCAGGAAGTGGTACTGGATGTCAGGGTGCTCGATGCCCGGGCGGGTACGGATGAAACCGCCGACGTCGAAATGGTTGGTCTCGGCCAGACCGTCCTTGAACAGGAACCAGCGCACGCCGACCTTCATCTTGCCGAAGGGCGTGAGCGCGTTCAGCAGGCTGATCGGTTGCGTGCATTCGTGCTGCACGAAGACCTCCAGGTGATCCTGCAGGTTCTCGCCGACGCCGGGCAGATCGTGCACCACGTCGATGCCGTGACCGCGCAGCTCATCCGCGTTGCCGATGCCGGAGAGCTGCAGGAGTTGCGGCGAGTTGATGGCGCCGCCGCACGAGATCACCTCGCGGGTCGCGCGCACCTTTCTGACCTGGCCGTCGCGCACATACTCGATGCCGGTCGCGGCCTTGCCTTCGAACAGAATCCGGTTGGTCAGCGCCTTGACCTCGACGGTCAGGTTGGGCCGATCCATGACCGGCTTCAGGAACCCGACCGCCGCACTCCAGCGCCGGCCCTTGTGGGTCGTGCGGTCCATGCGGCCGATGCCTTCCTGGCGGTGACCGTTCAGGTCCTTCGATTCCGCATAACCCGCCTGGACGCCCGCCTTGATGAAGGCTTCATAAAGGGGGTTGCGGTTGACCCGCCCTGACGTGACGTGCAGTGGTCCGTCGCCGCCGTGGAACTCGTTCTCGCCCTGGTCGAAACTCTCGGCGCGCCGGAAATAGGGCAGGGTCTCGCGATAGGACCAACCACGGCAGCCCATCTGCGCCCATTTGTCGTAGTCGAGCGCGTGGCCGCGGATATAGACCATGCCGTTGATCGAGGAAGAACCGCCCAAGACGCGCCCGCGCGGGCAATGAATGCGCCGGCCGTTCAGATAGGGCTCGGGCTCGGACTCGTAGAACCAGTTATAGGTGTCGTCCTGCATCGGCTCGGCGAAGGCCGTCGGCATGTGGATCTTCCAGCTTTGGAAGCCCGTATCCATGGGGCCTGCTTCCAGCAGCAGCACCTTGACGTCGGCGTCTTCGGAAAGCCGGCGCGCGACAACGCAACCGGCCGATCCGGCGCCGACAATGACGTAATCATACTCCGCGTCCCAGCCGCCTGCGGCCATGGCCTCAACCCCCGTCGTCACACGCTCTTCTTCGCCGGAACCTATCCGCCCGCGCCGCTTTACGCCAGCGTGACGCGCAACGCATCAGCTATCGCGTCCCGGACTTGATCCGGGACCCATGAACACGGAAGCGAGTGCTTGGGTGGGGCTCGTGACCGATGGGCTTTGTTTCGTGTTCATGGATCCCGGCTCGCGCTGCGCTTGGCCGGGAGCGGATTTTGTGCGGGGTGGAGGAGGCTTTGCCCGACGCGCCGCGCGCTGTAGCGTAGGAGACCCGGTGCCGGCGTGGCGCCTCTCATTTTGCCGTGGAAAGGCGCACGATGGACCTGGTGGCCGGTATCGACGTTGGCGGCACGTTCACCGACCTGATCCTGCTGGATCAGGCGAGTGGCGTCGTCCGGGTCGCCAAACAGCCGACCACCGTCGACAACCAGGCCTTTGGCGTGCTCGCCGCGCTGGAGGCCGCCGAAGTTCCGCTCGCCAAACTCGCCAACGTCAGCCATGGCACCACGACGACGACCAACGCGCTTCTGGAACGCAAGATCGCGCGGGTCGGCCTGATCACGACCCAGGGGTTTCGCGACGTGCTGGAGCTTGGCCGGCGCACGCGGCCCAGTCCCTATGGCCTGAAAGGCAGCTTCGAGCCGCTGATCCCGCGCGACCTGCGCCTTGAGGTGCCCGAGCGCATGGATGCGGACGGGAAGGTGTTGACGCCGCTTGACGAAGACGCCGTGCGCGCGGCTGCGGAGACGCTGATCGACGAGGGCTGCGAAGCGCTGGTCATCCACTTCCTGCACAGCTACCGCAACCCCGCGCACGAACGGCGCGCCGCCGAGATCGCGGCGGAGGTCTGGCCCAACGGCTACATCACCGCCGGCCACGCCATCTTGTCGGAGTACCGGGAATACGAGCGCGGCACGACCGCGGCAGTCAACGCGTCGGTGCAGCCGGTGCTCGACCGCTACATGCAGCGCTTGCAGGACGAACTGAACACGCGCGGCTTCGCCCGCGATCTCCTGGTCATGCAGGGCAATGGCGGCAGCGTCGCCGCGCGCGCCGTCGCCGATGCCGCCGTCAATACGGTGATGTCGGGGCCGGCCAGCGGCGTCATGGCCGCGGCCGCGGTCGCCCGCAGCACCGGTCTCGACCGGGTCATCACCTATGACATGGGCGGCACCAGTTCCGATGTCGGTCTTGTCATGGACGGCGTGCCCCAGGTCTCCGCCGAGATCGAACTGACCTATGCCATGCCGGTGCACATTCCGATGGTCGACGTCAACGCGATCGGCGCCGGCGGCGGATCGATCGCCCATATCGATGCCGCCGGCCTGTTGCAGGTCGGACCGCAAAGTGCCGGTGCGTCGCCGGGTCCCATCGCCTATGGGCGGGGCGGGACCGAGCCGACCATCACCGACGCCAACCTGGCGCTCGGACGTCTGGACCCGGAGGGGCTGCTGGCCGTCGACAACCCGGTGACCATCGAGGATGTGAAGGCGGCGATCCTGGACAAAATCGGCGGACCGCTCGACCTCGACGCGGACGGTGCTGCCGCCGCCATCGTTCAGATCGCCAATCATTTGATGGCAGGCGCCATTCGCATGGTGTCCCTGGCGCGCGGTCACGACCCCCGCGACTTCACCCTGTTCGCTTTCGGTGGCGCGGGACCGATGCACGCGGTGGCGCTGGCCCGCGAGCTCGCCATTCCGCGCGTCTTGATTCCGGCCAGGCCCGGCATCACGAACGCGCTGGGCTGCATCACCGCGGATCTGCGCCACGACTTCGCCAACACGCTGAACACGCCGCTGGCGGCACTGGATATCGCGGAGGCGCGCGCCATTCTGGAGGCCCATCGCAAGGACGGCGCGGCGATGATCGAACACGATGGCGTGCAGGTGACGGGCACCGCGTTCCTGCATGTCGCGGACATGCAGTTCGAGGGTCAGACCCATCTGTTGTCGATTGAGCTCTCGGGGCCTGATGTGACGACCGATGAATTGGCCCGGAAGTTCGCCACGGCCTATTGGGAGCGCTTTGCCGTCGACCTGCCGGAGATCCGGCCAGTTCTTGTCAACCTGCGTACGGCGGCGATCGGCAGGCGCCCCGACATCGATCTGGAAGCGCTGGCCGGCAACGAACAGGCGGCGACGCTGGCCGATGCGCAGACGGGAACGCGCGATGTCTGGTTTCCCGGTGGCTGGCAGGAGACGCCGGTCTATCGCCGCAAGCACCTGCCGCGCGATGCGCGCTTCATCGGTCCTGCTATTGTGGAGCAGCTGGATTGCACGACGGTGATCGATCCGGGCGCTGAGGTCAGCGTCGACGCCATGGGCAATCTCGCTATTGAGGTGGGCGCATGACGACACCCGATCCTGTCACGCTGGCGGTGGTGCAAAGCGGTCTGATCCAGGTCTGCAACGAGATGGACCTGGCTTTTGTGCGTTCGGCCTTCAGTCCCGTCATCTCAGAGGCGTTGGACCGGTCCGACGGGATCTATGCGCGCGACACCGGTGACCTGATTGCCCAAGGTGATCTGGGCCTGCCGGTCTTCGTCGGCACCATGCAGTTTTCGACCCAGGCCGTGATCGCGCGCGCCAAGGACGTCAAGCAGGGCGACGTCTTTATCGTCAACGATCCCTATCTGGGCGGCACGCACCTGATGGATGTGCGGTTCGTCCGGCCGTTCTTTTACAAGGGCGAGCTGTGGTGCTGGCTCGCCAACACCGGCCACTGGCCCGACACCGGCGGCGCGGTGCCCGGCGGCTTTTCCGCCAACGCAACCGAGGTCGAGCAGGAGGGCCTGCGCCTGCCGCCGGTCAAGCTCTACAAGGAAGGCGAACTGGACGAGGAGATTCTCTCCATCATCCTTTCCAACATCCGTATCGCCGACCAGCGCATCGGTGACATCAAGGCGCAGGCCGCCGCCTTGGTCGTCGGCGAGCGGCGGTTAACCGAATTGCTGGACCGCTACGGCGCCGATGTTGTCGGCGACTCCATCGTCGAGCTACGGTCGCGCGCGGCCGAACAGATGCGTGCGAAGATCCGCACCATTCCCGACGGCACCTATCACGGCACGTCGATTGTCGATTCCGACGGCGTGGTCGACGAGCCGCTCACCATCAAGATGGCGGTGACGAAGACCGGCGACAGCCTGCACTTCGACATGACGGGGTCGAGCCCGCCGTGCCAGGGACCGATGAACAGCGTCATCGCGACGACCAGGTCGTCGATCTATCTGGCGATCAAGCACATCTTCCCGGAGGTGCCGATCAACGCCGGCACCTTCGAGCCGCTGGCGATCACCGACCCCGACGGGACGTTCCTGTACGCCCGGTATCCGCGCCCGGTTTCCGGCTGCGCGGCGGAGGTCAGCCAGCGCATCGCCGAGGCGGTGTTCGACGCGTTAGCGCACGCGATCCCCGACGAGTTGTTCGCCGCGCCGGCGGGCAGCTCCGGCAACTTTGCGCTCGGCGGTTACGATCCCGAGGTCGGGCGCGCCTATGTCATGTATGTCATCTCCGGCGGCGGCTATGGCGGCTTCAAGGGCAGCGACGGGCTGACCAACGGCTGTTCGACCATCGGCATCTCCAAGACCACGCCGGTCGAGGTGATGGAACAGCGCTACCCCGTGCTGTTCGAGGAATACTCCCTGCACGAAGGCTCCGGCGGCGCGGGCGAATGGCGTGGCGGTTTCGGCGTGAACTATCGCGTCAGGCTCCGGCGCGGCGAGGCGCGCGCCAGCATGGTCATGGACCACGGTCGCGTCGGTCCCAACGGCGCGTTGGGCGGCGAGGCCGGCGGCGTCAACCGGGTCGTGGTCGAACGCGACGGCGGAGACTATATCCCGCCGCATCTGAGCAAGGACCAGGGGATTCGCTTGAAGGCCGGCGAGGCCGTGTGGGTTTCGACGCCAGGGGGCGGCGGTTACGGGGAACCCGCCAAACGCGACCCCCAGCGCATCGCCCGCGATGTCGCGCAAGGCTATTACACCGCCGACGAGGCCAGGCGCCTGTTCGGCTGGACGCCGGACGGGGCCTGACACGCGGCATCGATGGAACCAGACGGCGCAGTTCGTCTGGTCCACCGGTCACGGGCGCCCGTAAAAGGGGTTCGCGATTGCCTCTGATGCTCGAAAACCGCTAGAAACGTGATCCACAAGCGCCGGGAAATCGATCCTTCGGGCGCCTTTTACGGAGTACGACCATGCGTGATCAAGCCAAGGTGGTGATTGTCGGCGGCGGCATGATGGGGGTGGGCCTAGCCTATCACCTGGCCGAGGAAGGCTGGACCGACGTCATGCTGATCGAGAAGGGCGAGCTGACCTCCGGCTCGACCTGGCATGCGGCCGGCCAATGCCCGAGCTTCATCGGCGATTACAACATGGCGAAGATGCACCACTACTCCAACCAGCTCTATCCGACGCTGGAGGAGAAGACCGGCCAGTATGCCGGTTGGCACGGCGCGGGCGGCCTGCGTCTGGCGGTGACGCAAGCCGAGGTCGACATGTTCCATCAGGTCGCCGGGTTCGCGCCCAATGTCGGCTTCTTCATGGAGATCATCACGCCGGAGCGCGCCAAGGAGATCAACCCGTTCCTGAACACCGACGGCGTGCTGGCGGTTGCCTGGACCACCGATGACGGCCATGTCGATCCGGCCGGCTGCTGCAACGCCATGGCGGCGGGCGCGCGCCAGATGGGCGTCACCATCGTGCGCCGCAACCGCGTGCTGGACATCGAACAGCTGCCGTCGGGCGAATGGAAGGTCATGACCGAACAGGGCGACGTCACCTGCGAATACGTCGTCAACGCCGCCGGCTGCTATGCCCGCGAGGTTTCCGAGATGATGGGCACCTTCGCGCCGATCACCAACATGGAGCATCACTACATCGTCACCGAAGCCTTGCCCGACTTCATCGCGCGCGAGGAAGAGATGCCGGTGATGCGCGATCCCTGGGCAAGCTGCTACTACCGCCAGGAACAGAAAGCCGGTCTGATCGGCATCTACGAGTGGGAGGCGACGGAAGCCTGGGCGGAGACCGGCGGCTCGCCGGCCTGGGATTCGGAGAACGAACTGTTCAACGACGCGCTCGACCGCGTCCTGCCTTATGTGGAGAAGGTGTTCCAGCGCGTGCCGATCTTCGGCAACGCGGGCATCAAGCGCATCGTCAACGGCGCGATCCCACATACGCCGGACGGTAACCCGCTGCTGGGTCCCGCGGCCGGTTTGAAGAACGCATGGATGTGCTGCGGTTCCTCCATCGGTATCGCCCAGGGCGGCGGCGCCGGCAAGTATCTGGCCCAGTGGATGGTGCACGGCGATTCGGAGATCAACATGGCGAGCGTCGATCCGCGCCGCTTTGGCCGTTACGCCGACACCGACTACACGCGCGAGAAGTCGTTCCAGGATTACGCCCACATGTATATCCAGCACCTGCCCGGCGACGAGCGGGCGGCGGGCCGCCCGGCGCGCACGTCGACGCTCTACGACAAGCTGAAGAGCAAGGGCGCGGTCTATACGGAAGCGTTCGGTTGGGAGCGGCCGAAATGGTTCTCGCTGGACGGGCGCGAGGAAGAATCCGGCTACCGCCACAACAATGTCTTCGAGGTGGTCGCCGAGGAGTGCCGCGCGGTGCGCGAGCGCGTCGGCGTGCTGGACCTCTCCAGCTTCGCCAAATTCGATGTGCGCGGCGCCGACGCGGAGGCCTGGCTCAACCGGCTTTTCGCCAACAAGGTGCCGAGCAAGCCGGGCCGCATCGGCCTGTGCCACCGCCTGGCCGAGAACGGCCGGATCCAGGGCGAGTCGACGATCACCAAGCTGGACGAGGGCTGGTTCCACGTCTGCTCCGGCGCGGCGTGGGAAATCCGCGACGGCGATGCCTTCGAGCAGGCCTTGGATGACGACCTCGACGTTCAGATCGGCAACACGTCCGACGATATCGGTATCCTGGTGGTGGCCGGACCGAAGAGCCGCGACGTGCTGGCCGAACTGACCGGTGCCGACCTGTCGAACGATGCCTTCCGGTGGCTGACCGCCCAGGTGATCGAGGTCGCGGGCGTCGAGCTCGCGGCACTGCGCGTTAACTATGTGGGCTCGCTCGGCTGGGAGCTGCACGCGCCGATGAACAAGCTGCCGCAGATTTATGACGCGATCTGGAAGGCGGGCCAGGCGCACGGCATTGCTGATTTCGGCACCTACACGCTGAACAGCCTGCGTATGGAGAAGGCGTACAAGGGCATCGGCGCGGAACTGACCAACGAAATCACGTCGGTCGAGGCCGACATCATGCGTTTCGTGAAGCTGGACAAGGACTTCACCGGCAAAGCGTCGGTCGTGCGGGTGCTGCAGGCCGAGCCGGTCACGCGCATCTGTTATGGCGAGGTTGACTCCGGCGATACCGACGTCTTCGGCGGCGAGCCGGTCTTCGACGGCGACCGCGTCATCGGCGTCACGACATCCGGCGGTTACGGTCACAGCGTCGGCAAGAGCCTTTTCTTCGCCTATGTCGAACCCGATTTCGCCGAGCCTGGCGCGGCTTTCTCGGTCGAACTGCTCGGCAAGAAATGTCCGGCGACCGTGCTGGCCGATCCGGCCTTCGACCCGGCCAACGAGGTGCTGCGGTCCTAGGGAGGCCGGGCCCATCGTGATCAACCGCTGGATCGCGGCGCTT
>JANQGO010000262.1 GCA_028277285.1 Alphaproteobacteria bacterium
ATGGACGCGTGAATCCGCTCTACATCAAATAGTTAGAGCAGATTCACCCACTTGGTTTGGATCGCCAAGCGATTCAATCCAAGTGGGATCTGCTCTAGCCGACGCGTCATCGTCGCGGCACTATGGTCCCATGACCAAACGGACAACATCCGGCGGCCTCAGCCGGCGTCGTTTGCTGGCTGCCTCGGCCGCCGCTCCGCTCGCCGCGCCGGCGGTTGCGCGGGCTCAAGATGCGATCACATGGAACATGGTGACCGCCTGGCCGCGCGGCGCGCCGGGGGTCGGCGTCAATGCCCAGCGGTTCGCCGACCGCGTCGGCGCCATGTCGGGCGGTCGTCTGATCATCGACCTGCACGCCGCCGGCGAACTGGTGCCGCCGTTCGAAAGCTTTGACGCGGTCCAGCAGGGCACCGCGGACCTGGCCCACGGCACGCCCTACTACTGGGCCGGCAAGGCGCCGGTCCTGCACTTCTTCACCGGCGTGCCCTTCGGCATGACGGCGCTGGAGTTCTCAAGCTGGCTGCGGTTCGGCGGCGGCCAGGACCTGTGGCAGGAGGTCTATGACAGCTTCGGCGTCACGCCGTTCTATGCCGGGTCCAGCGGTGTTCAGGCGGGCGGCTGGTTCAAGCGCCCGATCGAGACGCTGGACGACCTGCAGGGCCTCCGCTTCCGCATCGCCGGCTTGGGCGCCGATGTCCTGAAACGCCTGGGAGTCGAGCCCGTGCTGATGGCGCCCGGCGACATCTTCACCAACATGACGTCCGGCGCGCTGGATGCCGCCGACTGGGTAGGACCGTGGAACGACCTGGCGTTCGGCCTCAACAAGGTCGCCCGCTACTACTATATGCCGGGTTTCCATGAACCCGGTCCGTCGCTGGAGATCATCGTTCGGCAAGACAAGCTCAAGGCGCTGCCCGATGACCTCAAGGCGATCGTCGCCGCCGCCGCCGGCGCCACGGCGCAGGAGACCACCGCCGACTTCCAGTATCACAACACCAAGACGTTCCCGGCGCTTCAGGCCGATCCGGAGGTCGAGATCCGCCACTTCCCGCCCGGCGTCATCGAGCGGGTGCGCGACGAGACGGCGGTCGTTCTGGAGTCCCTCGCCGCGACCGACGACCTGACCCGCCGGGTTTACGATTCCCACATGGCCTACCTCGCCGAATGCGAGGTCTACGCGCCGTGGAGCGAGCTCGGTTACCTCGCCATGCGCCAGGGCGGCGCGTGACGCCTGAGAACGCCCGGGCGGTGGCGCTCGGCGCCATCGGGTCCGTGCTCGATCACCGCCGACCGCTGGACGACGTTCTGGAGACGGACAAGGTCTTCGGCACGCTGGAGGCGCGCGACCGGGCGCTGGCCCGCGCCATCGCATCGGAAACCCTGCGCCGCCTGGGCCAGATCGACGATCTGATCCGCTCATGCCTGGATCGCCGGCTGCCAAAGCGCGCGATGATGGCGCGCCAGGTGCTGCGCATCGGCGTCGCCCAGCTCCTGTTCCTGGACCTGGCGCCGCACGCCGCGATCGCGACCTCGGTCGACCTGGCGAAACAGGTCTGCCCGCCCTTTGCCAAGCTGGTCAACGCCGTGCTGCGCCGGCTTCAACGCGAAGGTCCGGCCAAGATGGAGCGTCAGGATGCCGTCCTGCTCAACACGCCCGAATGGCTGTTCGCAAGCTGGACCGCCGCCTATGGCGAGGCGACCGCACGCGCCATCGGGGCGGCCCACCTGACCCGCGCGCCGCTTGATCTGAGTGTTATCGGCGATGGCGAGAACTGGGCGCGCCGTCTGGACGCCGAGCGCCTGCCGACAGGGTCCCTGCGCCTTCAGGCGGGCGGCGACGTCACCGAGCTGCCCGGCTTCGCCGAGGGCCGCTGGTGGGTACAGGACGCCGCGGCGGCGATACCGGCCCGCCTGCTCGGCGATGTCGCGGGCCAGTCGGTGATCGACTTATGCGCCGCGCCCGGCGGCAAGACGGCACAGCTCGTCGCGGCGGGCGGCAAGGTGACGGCCGTCGACCTCTCCGACCGCCGCCTGGCGCGCCTGGAGGAGAACCTGAAGCGGCTTTCGCTGGCGGCGACAACCATCAGCGCCGACGCCACGACGTGGCGACCGGATACGCCCGCCGACACCGTTCTGATCGATGCGCCATGCAGCGGCACGGGCACCATCCGGCGCCACCCCGATATCGCCCGGACCAAGCGCCCCGAGGACGTTGCGCGTCTCGCGGACTTGCAGAGACGCCTGATCGACAACGCGATCGGTATGGTCGGACCCGGCGGTCTGGTGGTCTTTGCGGTCTGCTCGCTGCAGGAAGACGAAGGCGCGGCACAGACCGAAGCACTCTTGGCACGCCGTGACGATGCGGAGATTGTTCCCGTGACACCGGCCGAAACCGGCGGCAATCCTGGCCTTATCGACAGCAAGGGCGCGCTGCGCACCCTGCCCTGCCACTGGCCTGAACGCGGCGGCCTGGACGGCTTCTATGCCGTTCGCTTGCGGCGGATTCGCTAACCTGTTACCTCATCGTCATGCCACAAAACATTCGCATCGCGCCTTCCATCCTGGCGGCCGACTTTGCCGCGATGGGCGAGGAGATCCGGGCCGTCGATCAGGCCGGCGCGGACTATATCCATGTCGATGTGATGGACGGTCACTTCGTGCCGAACCTCACCATCGGCCCGCCGGTGATCGCCAAGCTGCGCCCGCACAGCGCCAAGACGTTCGATGTGCACCTGATGATCACGCCGGTCGACCCGCTGCTCGACGCCTTCGCCGAGGCGGGCGCGGACATTCTGACCGTGCATCCGGAAGCCGGTCCCCACGTGCATCGTTCGCTGCAACGCATCAAGGCGCTGGGCAAGAAGGCCGGCATTTCGCTTAACCCGGCAACGCCCGCCGACGCGGTCGACCACGTGCTCGATCTGGTCGACCTGGTCCTCGTCATGAGCGTCAATCCGGGCTTCGGCGGCCAGAGTTTCATCCCGTCGGCGCTCGACAAGATCAAGACGCTCAGGGCGAAGATCGACGCAACCGGCCGCACCATCGACTTGGAAGTCGACGGCGGCATCACGGCTGAGACCGCGCCCCAGGCGATTGCCGCGGGCGCCGATGTACTGGTCGCCGGCAGCGCCGTTTTCACCGGCGATGCGGCGGCCTACGCGACCAATATCGCCACATTGCGCGGCTAAGCCGTTTCGATGGCAAGCGGAGGCGACATCACGCGGCGCCGTCGGAGCGCCATGCGTGGACCGATCGATTCCTTGCGCGCGATCGCGTTCGCCAGTCCGCTCTACCGCTTCACGCTGGGCGGGCGTCAGCCCGAACGGCTTGCCCAGGCGCCGACCGATCCCTGGCCCGGCGATGCCGAACACGCCCGCCAGATCATGAAGGGGACCTGGCGGTTTGCCGGCCAGACCCTCCAATTCGACGGCAAGCCGGGCAGTGTCGAATGGTATCCTACCGAAGCATGGGACGGCTGGGTCGCCGAACTGCACGGCTTCCAGTGGCTACGCGATCTGAGAGAGCTGGGCGGCGAAGCCCGTGGCGCGGCGCGTCACGCCTGCGCCAACTGGATGGCCGAATGCGGCAGCTGGGAACGCTTCTGCTGGCGCCCGGACATTCTTGGCCGGCGCCTGGCCGCCTGGTTGACCCATGGCGGATTCCTGCTCAACGGCTCCGACATCCTGTTCCGCCGCCGCTTTCTGCAGAGCCTCGCCGAACAGACGCGCCATCTGGCCCGCGTCGTCAGCCACGGTCCGGAGGGCATCGGCCGGATCGCCGCGGTCAAGGCACTGCTCTATGCCGGCATGACCCTGCCGGGCGCCGAACGGCGCATGCCCCAGGGCCTGCGGCTTCTGGAGCACGAACTGGACCGGCAGTCGCTGCCGGATGGCGGCCAGGCGGAGCGGAACCCGAGCGTCCAGTTCCAGTTGATGCGCGATCTCGTCGAGATCCGCTTCGCGTTGATCGCCGCCAAAAAACCAACGCCAGAGTGGCTGCAACTGGCGATCGACCGGACCGCGCCGATGCTGCGCTTTTACCGTCATGGCGACGGTGGTCTGGCGCTCTTCAACGGATCCTCCGAAGAGCAGGCCGAGCTGATCGACAACGTGCTGGCGCTGGGCCAGGCGACCGGCAAGCCGACATCGCGCGCGCTCCAGACCGGCTATGAACGGATCGTCGCCCGGCGCACCCTGGTGCTGGTCGATGCCGGTACCCCGCCGCCGGCCGACTTCGCCGGCGAAGCCCAGGCCGGCCCGCTGAGTTTCGAGATGAGCATCGGACGCGAACGGCTAATCGTAAACGTCGGCGCCTATCATGGGCCGAACAGCGAGTGGCGCGCGGCATGCCGCGCGACGGCGGCGCATTCGACCTTGGGCATCGACGACAACAATGCCGTCGAGTTCCGCGCCGACGGCACGTTGGGCCGCGCGCCAAAGGACGTCACCGTCGAGCGCGACGAACAGGAAGGCGCGACATGGCTCACCATGAGCCACGACGGCTACCGGGCGAACAGCCGGCTGATCCATCGCCGCCGCCTGTTCATGAACGCCGACGGCACGGACCTGCGCGGCGAGGACATCGCCGACGGGCCGGGCGGCGAACAGTTCACCCTGCGCTTTCATCTGCACCCGGACGTCCAGGCTGCCGCGATCCGCGACGGCGCGAGCGTCCTGATGCGCTTGGGCTCCGGCGAGGGCTGGCGCTTCCGTGCCCAGGGCGGCGTCGTCTCCGTTGCCGATTCGATCTATCTGGGCGGCGGAACCATGCGGCGCACCAGCCAGATCGTCGTCTCCGGCGGTCTGAACGGCGAGTCCACCACCATCAAATGGGCGATCACCGCCTTGCCCAAGGAAAAGAAAAGCCGGCGGAAGAAGAAACCCGCCGGCGATGAAGAGTCCGCGTGATCGCGCGTTAGGTCGCGCGCAAACCCAGAAGCTCCAGTTGCCGCACGATGACTTGCTTCTCGTCGTAGTGGGTCAGGGCGCGTTCCCGGCCGGCCTCTCCCATGCGCACGCGAAGTAACGGATCGTCGGCAAGACGCGCCAGCGCGTTCTGCAGCGACCGCGTGTCCTTGACCGGCACCAGAATACCGGTCTCGCCATCGACGACTTCTTCGCGGCTGCCTCTGATGTCGGTCGCGACGACCGGCAGGCCGGTCATCATGGCTTCGATGATCGAGCGCGGCATGCCTTCGCGATGGGACGGCAGCGTGAAGATATCGGCGGCGCGCAGGAGGTCGGGAACATCGTCGCGCTGGCCCAGCACATGGGCGCGCGGGGCCAGCATCGGGTCGGCCGCGACGCGGTCGAGCGCATCGTCGATGGCGTCGGCATGGTCGCTCGCCAGACGGTCGCCGGCCACCCAAAGATGCGCATCGACACCCGCCATCGCGCCGAACAGTTCGGGATAACCTTTTTCGGCGACCAGGCGGCCCGTCATCATGATGACAACCGCGTCCGCCGGCGTGTCGAGTTCGTCGCGGAGCCGCCGGCGCACAGCGTGATCGCCGGGCGAAAAGCGGGTCGTGTCGACGCCGTTACCGATGGCCTCGACGATGTGTGCGCGGGTGAGCTTCAGGCGACGCGCGGTCTCGGCATCCTCGCTCGACTGGGTCAGCAGGACATCGGTGACACGTCCCGCGAGCCACTCCAGCGCGATGATCAGGTTGCGCTTCGGCCACGCCATGTTGTCGTGAAAGTAGAAGCCGTGGGCCGTGTAGACGATGCGCGGCACCCCGGCGCGCCACGCCGCGTAGCGCCCGACCAGGCTGGCCACGGGCGTATGAACGTGAACGAGATCGAACGCTTCGTCTTTGAACAGGTGTTTCAGGGCGCTTGCCGCGCGCCGCTGCGCGAACGGGTTCATGCTGCGCTCGATGACCACCGGGCGGCAGCGAATGCCGGCCGCTTCGACACGGTCAAGCAGCGGTCCAGGCGAGCACACGGCAACGACCTCGTGACCGGCCTCCTGCATGGCCAGACACAGCGGCAACAGGAACCGGTACATCGTGAAGTCGACCGCGCAGAGCTGACAGATCTTCATGACCAACCGGCCTCGCGCCGATCCGACCAGGCGGCAAAGCTTATCATGGCCCAAAGGTGCCACGCCGTATCGCGGCGACCGGCCTTCAGATCATCATACCAGCGCGCCGGCAGATCGGGCTTGATCAGACCCTGGCGTTCCAGCCGTCCACGGTCGACGGCCCGGCGTGTGAGATCGTCCAGCGGCCCCGTCAACCAGCGATCGATCGGCAGCTCGAAACCCTTCTTCGGCAGGCTGAAGACGTCGCCCGGCAGCCAGTCCGAAAACGCCTTCTTCAGGATCGCCTTGCCCTCACCGGGTTTGAGTTTCCAGGGACCCGGCATGGCGTTCGCCGAGGCGACCACGTGAGGATCGAGAAACGGCGAGCGTACCTCGAGGCTCACCGCCATCGAGGTGCGGTCGACCTTGGCCAGCATGTCACCGGGCAGGCCGAGCACCTGATCGCCGATCAGGAGCGCGGTCAGCGGATCATCGGCCGGCGCGTCGCGGCGCGCGACGGCGAACAGTTGTTCGACCGTCGGCGCCTCGCTGGGCACGGCCATCAGCGCGTCGAGTTCGCCTTCGTCCAGCAGACGCGCCAGGCCGGCGCGCCGCGCGATCGCCGGTTTGGCGCCGTGATCGACGAAGCGTTTGAGGCGCCGCGCCTGATCGGTCAGCCGCGATCCCTTGCCGTCCGGCAGAGCAGCGGCGATCGGCTCGATCAGACCCCGGCGCAGCCAGCCCGGCAAGGCGCCGTACCGCCCGGCCCAGAACTCACCCTGATACATGCGGTAGCCGCCGAACACCTCGTCGCCGCCATCACCCGATAGCGCGACGGTCACGTGCCGGCGGGTTTCGCGCGCCAGGATATAGGACGGCAGCGCGGAGGAATCGGCGAACGGTTCGTCGAGACCGTCGAACATCGGCTCGATCGCGGCGAGCGCATCGTCCGGGCTGACCTCGATCTCCGTGTGGTCGAGACCCAGGTGATCGGCGACCCGGCGCGCGGCCGGGCGTTCCTCGTAATAGTCGGGAACACCGGCGAAGCCGACCGTGAAGCTCCTGACATCGCGCGCGTGACGCACCATGGCCGCCGTCACGAGACCGGAGTCGACGCCGCCGGAGAGGTAGGCGCCGACCGGCACGTCGGCGACCAGACGCACGCCGACAGCGGCATCGAAACGATCTGCCAGATCCCGCGCGGCCTCGGTCTCGTCCGCGTAAGGACCGGCCGGGGGCGGCGTGACCCAGCTTTCGACTCGGAGCCCGTCTTGCGAAAACCGCGCGAGGTGACCGGGCGCCAGATGGCGCACACCCTGGGCGATCGACCAGGGCTCCGGCAGATACCGCAGCGCAAAAAAGAGCCGCAACGCGGCCGGGTCGACCGGACGTTGGGTCGCTTCGAGATGTTCGAGCGCGACGAGATCGGACGCAAACGTCAGATGCCGGCCGTCGCCCGCATAGAGCAGCGGTTTCTTGCCGAAGCGGTCGCGGGCGAGGGTGAGTTCGCTACCGTCCCAGAGCGCAAAGGCGAACATGCCGTTCAGCCGCGGCAGCACGGCGGCGCCCCATTGGCGCCACGCCTTCAGCAGCACTTCGGTATCGGACTGGCCACGAAACCGGTGGCCAAGCGTCTCGAGTTCCGACCGGAGTTCGGCGTGATTGTAGATCTCGCCGTTATAGACAAGCGCCAGACCGTCACCGGTCATCGGCTGGGCACCGGCTTCGCTCAGATCGATGATGGCGAGGCGGGTATGGCCGAGGGCGGCGTGGTCGTCGAACCACGCGCCGTTGGCGTCCGGGCCGCGCGCCTTGAGCCTGGCGACCGCGCGCGCCAGCCGGGACGCCATGGTGTCACGGTCGATGCCATCGAGATCGATGTGTCCGGCGATGCCGCACATGGCGGGACGTCAGGCGGCGGCCGTGCGCCGCACGTGGGAGTAGCGCAAAAAGTGGTCGAACAGGCGCTGGAACGCCGGTCGCGGCAAGACCCGGAAGGTCAGCCACCAGACCAACAGCATCGACGGCGGATAGGTCGACGGCCGGCCCGCCCATGTCTTTTTCAGCCGGAGCAGGGACGACAGACGATAGGTCTCCGGATGCTTCGCCTGGATGCCCGCCCACAGTTCGGCATAGCGGCGGTTCGACAGGGTCTGCAGCATGCCGCCGCCGCTGGCGTAGTAATGGAACAGCGGCTCGGCGATCACATGGCCTTCGGCGCCCGCGAGGCCCAGGCGGATGTTGAAGTCCCAGTCCTCGTAACCCCATCGCATGGTCTCGTCATAGCCGCCGACCCGCGCCCACAGCGCCTTGGGGATCAGCATGCAGTAGGGCAGCTGGTTGAAGAAGAGCTGCTCGTAGAGGTTCCAGTTCTTCCGAAGCACCGCCGAGAAGTCGCCGAAGACGTCGAGCCAGGCGAAGGCGAAAGCATTGTCGCTGTCGCCGACAGCGGCGAGTGCCTTGGCGACGAAGTCCGGCGCGATCCAGTCGTCGCAATCCAGCGGCAGCACGAACCGCCCCCGCGCCTCCTCGAACGCCCGGTTGCGCGCGCCGGCAAGACCACGGTTTTCCTGACGCACGACGCGGATGGATGGCTCAAGCGCGTCCAAATAGGCGATGGTGTCGGGGTCGGTCGAACCGTCGTCGACAATCAGAACTTCAAGATCGGCGACCGTTTGCGCCTTCACGCTGTCCAGCGCGCGGTCCAGGAAGACATGCGCGTTGAAACACGGCAGGACGACGCTGACGTCAGGCATCAGTCCCGACCGGCCGGCAGTCCGCCCAGATCTCGCCCCAGAACGTCTGACATTCGACGATGACATATCCGGCCGCCGTCACCTCGTCTTCAAACTCTTTCAGGCGGTGTTCGATGAAGTGGGTGCGGTCGGAGAAGTAGGTGATGCCGAGTTCGTCGCGCATCGGCACATGCCACGAGCGTTCGTAGAGCGGTACGCGGATCAAGACACGTTCCGGCGTCAGCCGTGTCCGGATGCCTTTCAGAAAATCGACGCGATGTTCCAGGTGCTCCAGCACGTTGGAGAGCACGATGATGTCGCAATGGCTGTCCGGCAGATCCTTGAGCGCGTCGCCCAAGACGAACGTCAGGTTTGCGGGATTGTCCGCGGCCTTGGCCTGCTCGATCAGCGGCGCTTCGATGTCGATGCCGGTGACCATCGAGGCCGGCCGCGCCCGCGCGATCGACCGTGCGACCTCGCCGTATCCGCAGCCGATATCGAGTACACGCTTACCGTCATCGATCCTTGCGACGAAGAAGTCGTGGTAGTTGGTCAGCCGGTGCTTGGGGTGGATGCCGTCACCCAGCGCCATGGCGCGGTCGGAGATGACGCGTTCGAGATCATCGCTCAGACCGTAAAGACGCTTGAGGCTCTCCGCCGGCGTACCGAGGCGCGACTCGAGGGTCATGGCCCCAAACAGGAAACCGCGGCGAAGGCGCGCGGGAATCAGATGCAACGGCAGCGCCAACACACGCGCGATACCGAGGATCAGGCGCTTGGTGCCCGGACTCATGCGCGGGTTTCCAACAAGGATTCGAAGACGGCGCGGTGGCGCGCGATCCAGTGGTCGATACCGAATCGCTCGACAGCCCGCTCGCGCGCAGCGACCGCCATCGTTTCGCGCGCGTCGGCCGCCCGCAGCATCGCCTCGGCTAGCGCGTCGACATCAGGCCAGTGCGGTTCGTCCCAGCTTTCCGCGCATGCCAGCCCGATGCCGGCTTCCTCACCCACCAGTTCCGGCACACCGCCGGTCGCCGAATAGATCACGGGCAGGCCGGACGCCATCGCTTCCAGCACCGTGTTCGGGCAGGGGTCGTTGTGTTTGGTCATCACATAGATGTCAGCCTTGCGATAGACCGACGGCGCGTCCGCCTGCCGGTAGGCCCCGGCCAGCGTGACACGGTCGCCGACACGCAGATCGTCGATGAGCGCGCGTGTCATCTCTTCGGCTCGGTTGTCCAGCATGCCCGCGATGATCATGGCGGCGTCCAGGCCACGCCGTCGCGCCTCGGCAAAACCTCTGAGGCTTGAGTCGATGCGGTAGAACAGATGATGGTCGATCTTGCCCGCGACCAGGAAGGTCAGCGGGCGTTCAGGCCGTTCGATTGCCGGCGTGAAGTGATCGGTATCGACGGCGTTGAAGAGCACCTCGCCCGCGCCATCGCGCTCGCCCAAGAAGCGGTCGGCCGACCGGCGGCAGAACGTGCTCTGCCAAAAGACATGGTCGGCGGCGTGATAGGCGACCGCCATCTCGCGGTTCTTCGCCTGCCAGTCGCCGGCGAACCAGCCGCCGTAGAAGACGCCGTTCTGGTTCAAGACGATAGGCACGCCACGGCGCTTCAGCGTCTCCAGCGCAAAGGGCGGTAGGTAGGGCGTGTTGCTCATCAGGTAGACGAGGTTGTAGTGCTTGCGGTCTTCCGGGAAGTATTCGACCAGGCGCTGCATCTTGACCAGCGCACCGCCGCTGTTGCCGGGCCGCGTGCCGCCATAGAACAGGCGCGGCTTACCCGCCCGCTCGCCGGAACGCGCCAACACCTCGACACCGAGCCCCAAGCGATAGGCACTGCGCGCCAGGCGCTTGGTGAGCGGATCGCGCAGCGTGGTCACGTCGATGCACCGATCAAGGGTCTGTAGACCTTGTCGTAGTGCTGGCGGGCGACCTCACGCCAGTCACAAGCGAGCACGCGTTGGCGTGCGTCATCCTTCAACACGGCGAGCGCCTCATTGTCGGCCAACAGGTCGAGCGCGCGTTCGCCGATGCTGCCGGCATCGACGTCGGCCAAGCCGCCTGTCTTGCCGTCGTCGATCACATCGGGCGACATGCCCACCGGCGTCGACACCACGGGCACGCCGGTCGCCATGCTTTCCAGCAGCGCCAGCGGACCGCCCTCCTCCCGTGACGTCACGAGATAGAGGTCGAGCGCGTGATAACAGGCGGTGAGTTCGCGCTGGTCCTTCAGATACTCGTGGTGGAAGGCGATGCCGTGGGACGCCAGGCCCTGTTTCACATAACCGCGCGCCGGGCCGGTCAGAAGGACATGGACCGGCCGCTCGCGGGCGATGCGCGCGACCGCCTCGACAAAGAGGTCGGGGCCCTTGATCAGCTTGGGTTCGTCACCTTCGCCCCATCCGACGCCGTCTTTCTGAAACGAACCGATGCACAGCGCACCATCCGGCACATTGAAACGCCGCCGCGCCGCCGCGCGCTCTGCGGCATCGGGGAACTGAAAGACCTGGGTGTCGACGCCGAGAGGGATCCGCGCGATACGCTCAGGATCGACGCCCCAGGAAGTCAGGCGCGCCTCGATGATACTGGCGGCCGTCACGATGCGCGACAGCCGGGGCACGGACTGCAGGAAGAGATCGATGTGCCGGTCGATGTCGTCGCCGTCTTCGCGCTTGCCGTGAAAGAAGGAAACGACGAACCGGTTCGACCGCGACATATGCTGGCCCCAGGTCAGCCACATGTACTGCGACGCGAAATGCACGGTTGTATCGACCATGAGGTCCGGCGCCGTGGTGACGGCGGCGGTACCGGGATGATGGCTGTTGACGTGCGCAACGATTTCTTCACCGAAGCG
>JANQGO010000264.1 GCA_028277285.1 Alphaproteobacteria bacterium
ATCTGGTCGACCACGAGAACACCTATGCCTCCGACAACATGCTGTCCCACGGCCAGACCGTGAAGATCGACCTGAAGGACTGGGTGACCGTGAACGACATTCTGAGACCCGGCGAGATGTCGCTGCATCACGCCCTGCTCGCGCACGGCTCCGGTCCCAACACGACGACGCGTCCGCGGGTCGGTATGTGCATCCGCTACCTGCCCGGCGCCATCCGCTACACCGCCGGACCGCCGGTCTCCGCCATGCTGGTGCGCGGCAAACACACCGGCAACCTGCTGATGGAAGACCCGCCGGAAAGCGATCTGTCGGCCGAGGCCATCGCCCAGCACACGCGCCTGCTGGAACCGCATGCCGCGACCCGCTACGTGAACTTCTGAAGCCACCCATGCTGGAGCGCACCAACGTCAACCTGGTCATTGACGGACCGCCCTTCACACCGCGTGCAAACCGGCTGAAGGACGGGCTGAAACGCACGGCGTTCTGGCCCGTGATCAGTGAACTGACCAGCGATTTCAAGGTCCACAACACCTACCTCAAGCCCGATGTCTTCACCGACTCCGTCGAAGAGTACCGTTCGATGCGGCGCGTTGCCGGACTGTGGGACGTCACCGGCGAGGAAGTCGTCGAGATCACCGGGCCCGACGCCCGGCGCCTGATCGAACGCACCGTGCCGCGCAAGCTCGGTCCGCTCAAACCGGGCAAGAGCCTGTTCGCCTTCCTGCTCTACCCCCATGGCGGCGTGGTCGAGGACGGCGTGCTCACCATGTTCGACGAGGACCGATACTGGTGGGTCGGCGGACCCGGGCCGGCCGAGGTCTGGCTTGCCGCGAACGCGACCGGGCTCGATGTGTCCGTCCGCTCCTATCTCGACCAGATCCACCTGTGCGCGATACAAGGTCCGCAATCGCGCGAAATCCTGAAACAGGTCAGCGATATCGACCTCGACGCCATGCCCTGGTTCACCATGCGCGAAGGGCGGGTGTGTGGCGTCGAGACGGTGGTAACGCGCACCGGCTTTACCGCAGAACTCGGCTACGACATTCATGTCGATGTCGACCGCGCGCTCGACGTCTATCAGGGCCTGCGTGAGATCGGCGAACCCATGGGCATGGTGTTGTGCGGCAGCCAGGCGATGAACATCCGCCGCATGGAGGCGGCGATCCTGAATATCGGCGCGGAGATCGACTGGACGACCAACCCGTTCGAACTGGGCTGGGAAGGCATGCTCGACTGGTCGCGCGACTTCGTCGGGCGCGACGCCTTGGCACCCTTGCGCGACACCGGTCCGACACGCCGTGTTGCCGGGCTGAGACTGGACAGCACGACGGTCGCCAAGACCGGCGACCGCGTGATCGACGATGGCGACGAGGTCGGCTTGATCAGCAGCGCCATTTGGGGACCAAGTGTCAAGGCCAGTATCGCGCTTGCCATGGTGGCGACGCCCGCGTGGGAAATCGGCAACCGGGTCGCCGTCGAGACTGCGGAGGGCGCGTGCGAAGCCGAGGTCGTGGCGTTGCCCTTTTTCGATCCTGAGCGCAAGCTGGCGCGCGCCTGACAGAGGATATGTTGATGAATCGATTTGACGGCAAGGTCGCCCTGGTGACGGGCGGCGGCAACGGAATCGGCAAGGCCTGCGTCGAACGTCTGGCCCGCGAAGGCGCCAAGGTCTTCGCCGCCGATTTCAAGCCGGATGACGTGAAGGCGGTCGCAGGCGCCTTGACCGAGGCGGGCCACGACGTCACCGCCATCGTCGCCGACGTCATGGTCGAGCATGACCTCGAACGCCTGTTCCGCCAGATCGACGACGAGGCCGGACGGCTCGACGTATCGCTGCATATCGCCGGCAACAGCATGTTCGGCCTGATCGAGAACCTGGAAAGCGCGGATTGGGAGCGCCTGTGGCGCCTGAACGTCTTGTCGACCGTGATCTGCTGCCGCGAGGCGGTCAACCGCATGAAGACAACCGGCGGCGGTTCGATCGTCAACATGGCCTCGATCTCCGGCCTGCGCGGCGATCCCGGCTGGGCGACCTACAACGCGGCGAAGGCCTCGATCATCAACCTCACCCAGTGCCTGGCCTGGGAGGTCGGCCGCTACCAGATCCGCGCCAACGCGATCTGTCCCGGCCCCATCGGCACCGAACGTATGCTCGG
>JANQGO010000375.1 GCA_028277285.1 Alphaproteobacteria bacterium
GACACGGTCGCCCTGGCGCCCGGCGACACGCTGGTCGTCGCGGGAACGCGCCAGGCGCTCGCCGACGCGCTGGCGCGCGATCACGGGCTGATGGCCGACGTCGACCGGCGCGATGGCGATTCCGGCGACGAGCAATGGGGCTGGATGCCGGGCGAGGAACGCGTCGTGGTCGAGGTCATGATCGCGCCGGCCAGCCGGATGGTCGGCCAGAACCTGGAACAGATCGGCTTCCGGCGCCGCTTCGGCAGCCTTGTTCTAGGCATCCAGCGGCGCTCGCGCATGATCCGCCAGAGCATCACGGAGATCCGCCTGGAACCGGGTGACGTGCTGCTGGTGCAGGGCCGGCGCAACGAAGTCGAGGCGCTGCGCGCCAACCCGGACGTGTTGTTGATGGAGTGGTCGGCCGCCGAACTGCCCAACGTGCCTCTGGCGCGCCGGGCGCTGACCATCCTGGCGCTTGTGGTCTTGGCCATCGCGACCGACGTCCTGCCGCCGGTCATCGCCTCGGTCGCCGGCGCCTGCGCCATGATCGCGACCAGTTGCCTCAACGTTCGCCAGGCGACCCGCGCCGTCGATATTAAGGTCGTCATGCTGGTCGGCGCGGCGCTTGCCATGGGTGCGGCGATGCAACACACCGGCGGCGCCGCCTATCTGGCGGCACTCGTCATCGGGGCGACCGGCGATGCCGGCCCGGCCGTCGTGCTCTCGGCCTTGTTCCTGATGATTGCCATCATGACGAACATCCTCAGCAACAACGCCGCCGCAGTCCTGTTTACGCCGATCGCCATCAGCCTGGCGCATGGCCTGGGCGTCGATCCGATGGCCTTCGCCGTCGCCGTCGTCATGGCAGCAAGCTGCTCGTTCGCCTCGCCGATCGGCTATCAGACCAACCTTCTGGTCATGGCGCCCGGCCACTACCGCTTCAGCGACTTCATCACCGCCGGGCTGCCCCTGGTCATCATCCTGTGGCTGACCTTCTCGTTCTTTGCGCCCGCTTACTACAACCTGCCTTGATCCCAGGCGTTGTCCCGAAGCAATTCCCTAAGGCGGGGATCTGCTCTACCCTTTCGCCCCCATGACCCGACCTGACAGCAGATCCCTCGATTCTCCGCTCGCCTCCAGTGGCGGACAGGAACGCGCGCGCCCGCTCGCTTTCTTCTTCGGCACGCGCGGTCAGACCTGTCCTTATCTGCCGAACCGCATGGAAATGAAGATCGTGACGGATCTCTCCGGTCCGTTCGCCCAAGACATTCACGACGAACTGACCGCGGCGGGTTTTCGGCGCAGCCACAACCTGGTTTACAAACCCGCCTGCGTCGGCTGCAACGCCTGCGTTCCCGTCCGCATTCCCGTCGCCCGGTTCAGTCCCGGGCGAACCATGCGCAAGACATGGCGCCGCAACGACGATCTGAAAGCCACGATCGTCAGTGCGACCGCGACACTCGAACAATACGATGTCTTCGACCGTTACCAGAAGCGGCGCCATCACGATGGCGGTATGGCGGCCATGACGTTCGCCGACTACCGCGCGATGGTCGAGGAGACGCCGGTCAAGACAAGGCTGATCGAGTTTCGCACGAGCGAAAACGACCTTGTCGGCGTTGCGTTGACCGACTGGATCAACGACGGGCTGTCGGGCATTTACAAGTTCTTCGATCCCGATCTCGCCGAGCGCAGCCTGGGGACCTACATGATCCTGTGGCAGATCAACCACGCGGCGGCGCACGGTATGCCGTTCGTCTACTTGGGCTACTGGATCGCCGGCTGCGACAAGATGTCCTACAAGGCGCGCTTCCGGCCGCTGGAGGCGCTGACCGCGACGGGATGGCAGGACCTCAAGACCGACTGATCCCGGTCGGCCATGGTCTGTGACAAGGGCGAGCGATGACCCAGGAAAACGCCCAAACACCCGCCGCGAACCTCGCCTTCCTTGAGGCCCGCAAGCTCTCGACGCCCTGGGCCTAGCACGCATCGCTTCAAGGGCGTGTTTCAACAGATCTCTCTAGGTGTGCAATGCAGCGTTCTGTATGCGTCTCAATCACGCCAGTCATAATGAGTGCAGGTCCACACATCTCAGCATGTCCAACAGCTAACATTCAGCTAGCTGAACCTACCGTCGTTGCCCTTATGTCGAAGGTACGTTCGCCGCATACAGGTACTGTCTGGACCCAATCACGAGTTCTAGGTCAACAACCTGTATGCCGAAAAGCTTCCGACCGAAACAACGAGAGATTTCGACAGAACAATGGGCGCAGACGGTTGACAGGTTCCGGAACTGGAACTAAGCTTAGTTCCGTATTCGGAACTTGTCTCAAGGCAGACGGTGTTTTGGCCGCGCCTCTCAGGAGAGAAAGAGATGCCAGATCTAGATGCGAGTTACGCTGTTCTTTGTTCTTATCTTGGTCTGACTGCCCGAGATCTATCCGAGATCGGTAGTTTCTCAGAGAGGTTTGCCCGCGACCTTCTTGCTGGACGCAGGCCTTTCCCTAAAGATGTGCAAAAAACTCTACTCGTTCTGTGCAAAGATTTGTCCAGCATCGAACAAGTAATGTTCGAGCAGGTATTTACAGACGATCCCACAATCTACATATATCGGACGCTCGAACAACTACGCTCCTCGCCCGTTGGAAAGGCCTGGCCTTTAGCTTTCCTTGGGCCGTATCGGGTCGCGGCGTTCAAGACGCTCGAGAAGTGCAACCGTGAGGGGCGAACCATTTACCTTCGGTTCGCCGAGACCCCGGCTGTCGCTGGCGGCGTGGACTAGCTGGGTACATCCACGATCAGGAGCACTTGATGAGTACTCACGGTCCCTTGCGAATGCAATTGCGTAGAGGGCCATTCGAACAAGCTAACCTGAAGTAAGGGCCGAGTGCCGGAAATGGCTATGCTAACAGCCATCCCGCAAACTCAGTTTGGGACTTGCACTTGTTTCCCAAACGATAGGCCAATGCCTCAAATGTCGCTCGAGGTGGAATGGTGCAGTGCTGCGCTAGTAGTCGATTAGCAAGCGTCGCACGAAACCCGCTCACCTAGTGAAGCAAGATCTGCGGTAGCCAAGTGGCGAGCGGCGGAATGAGAGCGACCAGGCCGAGCCCGACAAGCTGGATCGCGACAAACGGCACGATGCCGCGGTAGATGTCGACCGTGCGGATGCTGTCGGGCACGACACCGCGCAGATAGAAGAGCGCAAAGCCGAAGGGCGGCGTCAGAAAGCTGGTCTGCAGATTGATCGCGATCATGACGCCGAGCCAGACCGGGTCGAGCCCCATGGTCAGCAGGACCGGTGCGACGATCGGCACGACGACGAAGACGATCTCGATGAAGTCGAGGAAAAATCCCAAGACGAACATGACCGCCATGACCAGCACCATGGCGCCGAACACGCCGCCCGGCAGGTCCGTCAGCACCGCGTGGACGAGGTCGTCGCCATGCAGCCCGCGGAAGACGAGCGCGAAGACCGAGGCGCCCAGCAGGATGACAAAGACCATGCAGGTGATCTTGAGCGAACCGTCGAGCACGTCGCCCAGCACACCCGCTCCGTGAAGCTGCCTAAGGCTCAACGCCAGGCCGCCGACGAACCCGACGGTCAGCACGACGGTCAGCCAGAAGGCAACCGTGTCATACCATGGTACGACCTCGCGCCCGACCCGGAGGTCGAACAGGTTGGCGATCAACAGCATGGCAATCAGGCAGCCGGCCGCCACAAGGGGCGCCAGGCCACGCCCCGGCGAGAGCTGCCGCGCGGCGAGCAGCGTCGCGACGCCCGCCAGGATCGAGCCCAGGACGGCGACGATCAGCACCAGAGGCGGAATCAGCACGTCGATTACCCGCGCCATCAGGTTCCCGCCCCGGCTGGCGGCCAGAGGCGGCGCGTCGCCCGGTCTGAGCGCCGATCGGGCGAGGATATAGACCATGTAGAGGCCGACCAGCAGGACCCCTGGGATGAAGGCGCCCGCGAAAAGGTCGATCACCGAGACCGGGTCGGGCGCGAAGTTGCCCAACGCGTTCTGCGCTTCGGTGTTGGCGCCCTGCAGCATGTCGCCGAGCAGGATCAGCACGATGGAGGGCGGGATGATCTGGCCCAGCGTGCCCGACGCGCAGATCGTCCCGGTCGCCAGGCGGTTGTCATAGCCGGCCTTCATCATGGTCGGCAGGCTGAGCAAACCCATGGTCACCACCGTCGCCCCGACGATACCGGTCGAGGCCGCCAGAAGCGCGCCGACGATCATCACCGAGAGCGCCAGACCGCCCCGAAGTCGTCCGAACAAAATTCCCATCGTTTCAAGAAGTTGTTCCGCAATCTTCGAGCGCTCCAGGAACAAACCCATCATGATGAAGAGCGGCACGGCGACCAGGGTTTCGTTGGTCATGGCACCGAAGTAGCGGGAGCTCAGGCCACCCAGAAGGTTGATGCTGAACGCGCCGGTCGCCCACCCGATGCCGGCGAAGGCAAGCGCGGTGCCGGCGAGGGAAAACGCGACGGGAAAGCCAGCCAGGAGGACGGCAAAGGTCGTTATCACCATCAGGATTGCGAGGACTTCCGCGCCGCTCACGGCCGATCCTCCCGCCGCCGCTCCAGGAGCGCCAGCGCGCTGCGCGCGGCAAGCGTGAGCCCTTGCAGGCCCAACAGCAGGCAGTAGGCCAGCAGGACCGATTTCAGCAGGAAGACGCCCGGCAGACCGACTGCCTCGCGGGATGTTTCCAAACGCTCCCACGACGCCGCGACATAGGGCACGGAAAACCAGGCGACGACCACCATGGTCGGCAGCAACAGAAACAGGCTGCCCAGAAGATTGACCCAGGCTTTGAAGCGGGCGGAGGCGGACCGATAGATGACGTCGACCCGCACATGACCGTCACGCAGCAGCGTGTAGCCGGCACCGACCATGAAGGCCATGCCGTTAAGCCAGACGTAACTCTCCTGAAGCCAGATGAAGCCGGTGGCGAAGACGTAGCGCAGGATAACGACGGCCAAAGTCACCAGCGCCATGGCGAGCAACAGCCACGACGACGCGCGGCCGACAGTGCGATTGATTGCGTCGACGGTGCCGATCAGCGCGCCAACGGCGCCGGTGGGCGGCGTTGGCTCAGCCATTGGAACGTTTGCTTACCCGAACCGGTTGGCGCTGGCGAAACCGGGCGGCGCGATGCGTCCGGCCTGCCCGCGCTTGCCGACCCAGTTCTTCAGGTTGGTCTCCGTGCGCGTGCGGCTGCCGCTGCGCCAGCTCAACCCTTCCTTCAGGGTGAACGTCTTGGCATCGCTAAGACCGCCGCTGTTGTAGCGCTGCAGGATCACGCCGCGGCCGCGGGTCATCTCGGGCAACTCGCCGACCGGGAAGATGATGAGCTTGCGGTTCTCGCCGACCACGGCGACGTGGCTGCCTTCCGCGACACGGGCGACAACGGCCTCAGCCTGGCCGGAGACATTCAGAACCTGCTTGCCGCCGCGCGTCTGGGCCAGCACCGCGTCTTCGGGCACCAGGAAGCCACGGCCTTCGGACGAGGCGACCAGGAACTGGCGGCCGCCGACATAGACCATCATGGAGGCGATATCGCCTTCGTTGCCCAGATCGATCATCAGCTTGACGGGATCGCCATAACCGCGCCCGCCCGGCAACTTGTCGCACGCGACCGTATAGAAGCGGCCGTTGGTGGCGAACAGGACGAGCTTGTCGGTGGTGTGGGCCTCGCAGCGGAAGCGTTCGCGGTCGCCTTCCTTGAAACGGAGCGTGCCGACCGCGTCGCCATGCCCCTTGACCGCGCGGATCCAGCCCTTGGCCGACAGGACGACCGTGATCGGCTCGCGCTCGACGGTCGCCTCGATCGGCACATCGATCTCGGCCGGCGGTTTGCCGATCGTGGTGCGTCGTTTGCCGAGCTCGGTCTTCTCGCCGAACTTGGCGCGGATATCCTTGAACTCGGCCTTCAGGGCCTTCTTCTGCTGCGGCTGACTCTTCAGGAGCGCGTTCAGCGCTTTCTTCTCGTCGGTCAGCGCCTTTTTCTCGCGCTTGAGCTCCATCTCCTCAAGCTT
This sequence comes from Alphaproteobacteria bacterium, assembly GCA_028277285.1. Lineage (GTDB taxonomy): Bacteria > Pseudomonadota > Alphaproteobacteria > SP197 > SP197 > JANQGO01. Next base: position 6,032 of record JANQGO010000375.1, read on the forward strand.
GCGTAGAGAACGCAGGCGCATGTTGAGGATCGCTTCGGCCTGCACGTCCGACAGTTTGAAGCGCTTGATCAGCGCCGGCTTCGGCTCGTCCTCCTCGCGGATGATCCGGATCACCTCATCCAGGTTCAAGAAGACGATGAGGTAACCGCCCAGGATCTCAAGACGGTGGTTGATCTTGTCGAGCCGGTAGCGGCTGCGCCGGACCAGCACCTCCTGGCGATGGTCGATGAACGCCAACAGCGCATCGCGCAGGTTCATGACCCGCGGCACGCCGTCGCCGTCCAGCATGTTCATGTTAAGGCTGACCCGCGTCTCCAGCTCCGTCGCGCGGAACAGGCTTTCCATCAGGACTTCCGCCTCGACGGTCCGGCTCTTGGGCTGCAGGACCAGGCGGATATCCTCCGCCGATTCATCCAGGACGGTTTCCAAGAGCGGCAGCTTGCGCGCGTCGATCAGTTCGGCGATCCGTTCGATCAGCCGCGACTTCTGCACCTGGTAGGGGATCTCGGTGACGACAATCTGGTACTGGCCGCGGCCCAAGTCTTCCTTGACCCAACGCGCGCGCAGGCGGAACGAGCCGCGGCCGGTGGCATAGGCCTCCTTGATGTTCTCGTGTGGCTCGACGAGTTCGCCGCCGGTCGGGAAGTCGGGACCGGGAATGTAGCCGGCCAGCGTCGCGGCCTGCGCGTTGCGTTTGTCGACCAGATGCACCAGGGCGGCGCACAGCTCGCCGACGTTGTGCGGCGGAATGCTGGTCGCCATGCCGACGGCAATGCCGCTGGCGCCGTTGGCCAGAAGATTGGGGAAGCGCGCCGGCAGAACGACCGGCTCGTCTTCCGACCCGTCATAGGTCGGACGGAAGTCGACGGCGTCCTCGTCGATGCCTTCGAGCAGCGCCATCGCGACTTCGGTCATGCGCGCCTCGGTGTAGCGCATGGCCGCCGCGCTATCGCCGTCCACATTGCCGAAATTGCCCTGGCCGTCGACCAGCGGGTAGCGCGCGGCGAAGTCCTGGGCCAGCCGGACCAGCGCGTCATAGATCGCGACATCGCCATGGGGATGGTACTTGCCGATCACATCGCCGACGACCCGGGCGGATTTCTTGAAACCGTCCGCCGGATTGAGCTTCAGCTGCCGCATGGCGTAGAGCAGGCGCCGATGGACAGGCTTCAGACCGTCACGCACATCCGGCAGAGACCGCGCGGTGATCGTGGAGAGCGCATAGGCGAGATAACGCTCCGAGAGCGCCTCGCCCAGTGCGACCGGTTCGATATGGGGTTTGTCTACAACGTCCGTCATTCGCGGGTTATACCACCAGATATTGTGGAAAGAGCAAGATCGCTGTTGATGGATTCCATCAGCAGCGTGACCCGGTCTCTCTGCGAGCCAGGCGATGGATGAATCGCTCGCGCGCCGGGGCGATGCCGGCGCTGTCATGGGCAAGCAGGTGACGCTCCAGAAAGTGCCCGGTCAAGGTCAGCCCAGCGAGCACATCACCCGGGTCGGCGTTGCCGGAACCGGTCAGGAAAGCAGGTAGCGGCAAGAGCCTCTCCTTATAGGCTTCGCCGGCAGCGGCCGAGACGGCTCGGCCCGATTTCGGCGACACGTAAACGAGGTCATCCGTCGCGCCGGTCGCCGCGCATGACGTGAGGTCGAGACCGAAACCCAACTGCTCCAAGAGGCCGAGTTCCCAACGCACATAGACTGGACGCCAGGCTCCGTTATCGGTCGAAAGGGCATCCAGCAAGGCGCCGAATGCTTCATGGACGGCGGGATAGGGATGGCGCTCGGGCAAGGTCTGTTCGACCACCGCACTGGCCGAGGCCAGGCAGGCAAGCCGATCGGCGTCGTCCAGCAGCACGGACCCTTGCGCCTTCGCCAGTTCCAGGGTGTAGGTGCCCAGGTGTTCCTCCAGCCGGCCGCGCCAGCGGGCCTCGACCCGGTTGCCGGGCTGCAGCATGCCGCGCGACTTGCGCCCTGCCCCGCCGCGCACCAGGCCAGGATGGCGGCCGTGCTCGCGGGTCAAGAGGCTGACGATGGCGCTGGTTTCGCCGTGGCGGCGGGCGCTCAGCACATATCCCTGGTCGGACCACTGCATGGCCCTTTCTTAGCACCAAGCTGTCATTGGCGCGGAAACTCCAGGCCCATCTCACGGTACCGGGCGGGCTCGTCGAGCCAGTTGGGCCGCACCTTGACGTGCAGGAAGAGATGCACCCGGCCGCCAACGATTGTCTCCAGTTCCTTGCGCGCGGTCGTGCCAATGCGCTTCAGCATCTGGCCGCCTTTGCCCAGCACAATCGGTTTGTGGCCATCCTTGGCGACATAGATGATCTGGTCGATCCGGACGGCATCCTCGTCCTCGATCTCCGTCCACATCTCGGTCTCGACAGAGAGGCCATAGGGCAGTTCCTGATGCAGCGCCAGGAACAGCTTCTCGCGCGTAATCTCGGCCGCCATCATGCGCATGGGGACGTCGGAGATCTGGTCCTCGGGATAGAGCCACGGCTCCGGCGGCATACGCCCGGCCAGATAGGTCAAAAGATCGTCCACGCCGTCGCCTTGGAGCGCCGAAATCATGAAGATCTCGTCGGTCAGGCCACCCTCGTTGATCGTGGCGGCCAACGGCAACAGGTCGTGCTTGGCGACCTTGTCGACCTTGTTCAGCGCGACGACGACCGGACGCTCTTTCTCCGCCAGGCGCTCAAGGATGCGCCGTGTGTTCTTGTCGACGCCGTGGGTGGCATCGATCAGCAACACGGCGACATCGGCGCCATCCAGGCCGGCCCACGCCGCCTCGACCATGGCGCGTTCCAGGCGCCGCTTGGGCGCGAAGATCCCCGGCGTGTCGACGAAGATCAGCTGGGCCGTGTCGACGATGCGGATGCCGGTGATCCGTGTCCGGGTCGTCTGCACCTTCGGCGTGACGATCGAGACCTTGGCGCCGACCACGGCATTTAACAGGGTCGACTTGCCGGCGTTGGGTGCCCCCAGAAGCGCGACAAAACCGCAGGACGTCGCGCTCTCGGTCATGGGCTGTCGCCGCCGTCGCCAAGGCGCTCGAGCAGTTCCTGGGCGGCTTGCTGCTGGGCGGCGCGTTTGGAGCCGCCTTTCGCCAGAACGGCATCCTGGCCTTTGACGGTCAGCTCGACCGTGATCTCCGGTTCGTGCGCCGGTCCCTCCTGCGATACCATTCGATAGGACGGCAGCGGCAAGCCCCGGCCCAAGGCCCATTCCTGGAGCCTGGTTTTGGCGTCGCGCGGCGGGATCGTCTGCGCCTGCATGCGATCGTGCCAGTGACGCCGGATGAAGCCGGCCGCGGCGTCGAGCCCGCCATCCAGGTAGAGCGCGCCGATCAGCGCCTCGGTCACATCGGCCAGAACCGTGGGGCTTTCGCGCGTCCCGCTCTCGTCCTCGCCGGCCGAGAGGATGATGAAATCGCCCAACCGCAGTTCCCGCGCGACCTCGGCCAGGGTTTCCTTGCGAACCAGCGAGGCCTGGCGAACCGATAGCTTGCCTTCCGGCTCATCGGGGAAACGGTCATAGAGCATATGGGCGACGACGATGCCCAGAACGCGGTCGCCCAGAAACTCGAGCCTTTCATAGCCGTGGCCGAGCCGTCCGGCGGCCGTGCTTCGGTGGGTCAGCGCCTGAAGGGCAAGATCGTCGTCACCGAACCGGTGGCCCAGGATCTCCTGGAGCTGATCGAGGCCCGGCTCGCCGGTCATTCGATCGACATGAAGAGACGGCCCCACCGGATCGAGCTCGGCCAGGTCAGCGGGTTATAGAGGCTGCCGCAGGTATCGGCGGAGAAGAAGATGATCTCGGCACGGCCGATAAGGTTCTCCGCCGGTATGAAACCGACGCTTGCGACCCGGCTGTCGGACGACTGATCACGGTTGTCGCCCATCGCGAAGTAATGGCCCTCAGGCACAAGGTAAACCTCGGTGTTG
>JANQGO010000018.1 GCA_028277285.1 Alphaproteobacteria bacterium
TCGGCACGGTCAGCTTCGATGGCCTGACCGAGACGGTGCTGGAGATCGCCGCCGACATTCCCGTCATCGCCGTCGTCAACGATATCGCCGACCCCGGCGTCACGGCGAAGACCGGCGTGTGGTGGGTGACCATGGGCCGCATGGTCGGCGACTATCTGGCCGAGCGACATCCGGCGGGCTCCGACCCGGTCAAGGTCGCCTGGTTCCCCGGACCCGACGGCTCCGGTTGGGTGCCGTTCGTCGAAGAGGGGTTCCGTGGCGGGCTTGAAGCCAGCTCGGCCGAGATCGTCGTCACGAAGTACGGCGACACCGGCAAGGAGATCCAGTTGATCCTGGTCGAGGAGGCGCTCGAGGAACGCCCGGACGTCGACTACATCGTCGGCAGCGCCGTCACCGCCGAGGCGGCGGTGAGCGTGCTGCGCGCACGCGGCCTCTCCGACGACATCCAGGTGCTCGCCGACTACTTCACCCACGCGGTCTATCGCGGCATCAAGCGCGAGCGCATCCTGGCCGCGCCGACCGACTTCCCGGTGCTGCAGGGCCGCCTCGGCATCGACCAGGCGGTGCGCATGCTTGAGGGCGAGTTGGAGATCCTGCATGTCGGACCGGCGATCCAGATGGTGACCCCAGACAATGTCGACGTCATCGGCACGACGGAATCGCTCGCGCCCGCCTCGTTTACACCGACTTTTGTGGTGGAATAGGGGATTCACTATATGTCGGCCTCTCGCGGATCTTTGAACGCCCTAGCTGTCGCGATGCATTCCGATCTTCATAAGGTAGTTTTGAGATCGTTGATTTTCACGTCACGTTGTGATTCAAGGTTGTATCTCGCCAGGAGGGCGTGGTGCTGGCGCTGCCTATAGAGCTTCATAGAGATGCTATTGCAGAGGCAATCTGCGAGGTCCGATTTGAGTGCCACGAGAGTGTCGCGGTTCCAGAGATTGTCGTAGGCAGGCTGGCCGACTTTCCGTTCTGGCGCGACTATGACCAAGTTCGGCTGCCGATTTCGGACGTCCCAGCTCCTGTGCGCGCAAGTGATCCTAATCTGAAGATCCAGCCAACACTTGAGCTGAGAGATCAACATAGCAATCGCTTGGCGAAGGTTGGTGTTAACGTTTTGAGCTATCACCGGCTCGACCCGTATCCAGGTTGGGCCACATACAGACCAGAGATTGATCAGGTCGTAGATTTCCTTTTCAGCGCTTTCAAGTCTTTCAAGGCGACACGTTTGGGCTTTCGATACGTGAACCTGTTTACGGCTGTTGACCACGGCGTAGTCGATGTCAGCAACCTTAGGTACTCGGTCGATATCGCTGGCGATACGCTGATTGGCCCCCAAAATTTGAACTACCTTCAGATTCGATCGGACCAACACTCCGTTGTCGTCAGAATTGCTTCGCCGGAGTTCATTACGGGTCCAGCAAGCAAAAAGGCGGAGGTTCTTGTCGATTTAGATGTTTTCACACCTGCCGACTTTGAGACGGATGATGTCGACGTGGTGAAATCATGGATCGAAGAGGCGCACACGTATGAGAAGGAAGAGTTCTTTCGTTTGTTCACGGACGAAATGATGCAAAGGCTGGTAAAGGTAGGACCATGAAACCGCCGTTTGAGGTTCGAAATCTTGAGCGAACCGGATTCGCTATTGTTCTCCGAGAGCAATCGGAGTCACTTCCCGACTACGGTGTGTACGCTGATGCTAGCGCAATTGAGGTCAACCTATCACGGCGAATAGCAGTAACGGGCGCTGCTCCGACGGGGATTTCACAGTTTCTGTTTACTGCCGAGGCATCTAGTTTCGCATGGCTTCCTGAAGGTCTACTAGAGATAGGGCGCATCGCTTCGGGTGCTAACAAGGGATATGCAGACTTGGCGCTCCGACAGGCCAGCCACGTCACGGATCGCAAACCGCTGATTTACAGTTCACCAGAGGGCGGTGTCGTCTTTGAGCATCAACTCAATGGGCGGATGTTGACACTGGTTATTGAGGACGCGTTAGGCGTGCTAGTGGGAAGTTCAGATCACTGCCATGCAAACGAACGCTTCGAAATCAATGCACATTCGATAAACGAGCTTCTCGCGAGATACCTGTTCGAACTCAAGCTGCTTCATGCGTCGGGTGAGACATAGACTTTGGCAGTATGGCGTCCACCCAGAGTCGTTGGGCAAAGAGAAGTTGTCGGCCGGCGTCTGTTGAATGATGTAGGTGAACTTCGTCCGGAAAATGATAACGGTGAGCCCAAACTTACCTTCAAGGATTTTCACGAGACTCGACCAGATGAGGATCTCTCGGTGGATAGGCTCGGTGACCCAAATCCGAGTCGAGGAACTCTAACAGCGATTACAACTGTAGCCGATGAGGAAGTGGCCGAGACTAAGCGGCCACAGAGTTTTCTTGGATGGGCAACAATTCGCGTGAAGGACTTCAGCTTTCCTGGCTGGATAGCCGAGATCGAGGCCCGACCAACTTTTCGAAGTGATGGCAGTCAGAAGAATCGCTGGCACGCTGAAGTCAACCGGGACGGCTATAGAGACCGTGGCCAATCTTATGCACTTGCAATAACTCTCCAGCACACATTTGAGCGTAAGGGCAGTTACGTCTCGCCCCGGCGTTGAGCACTGATCATGTCAGTCGGTCCGGCGATCCAGATGGTCACGCCCGACAATGTCGACGTCATCGGCACGACGGAGTCTCTGGCGCTCGCCTCGTTCACGTCGACATTCGTGGTGGAATAAAGAACGCGGGCGCCCCGTTACCGGAAGCGCCCGCGCTTGTTCAGTGAGTTCGTGACGTTCAGACCGCCAGGCGGCTCAGCGTTTTGTTGGTCGGCACGCCTTCCGGGGTCCAGCCGCGCGCCGCGTAGTACTCCGGCAGCATGGTGTCGAGCTGGTTGGTCAGGCCTTCGGCCGGGCCGGTCTTGGCCGCGTCTTTCAGGAGGCGCTGCGGCAGGTTGTCGTCCTTGCCGGTGAAGCCCGCCGCCAGGTTGAACTGGCGCTCCATGTTCCAGATGCGCTCGCCGACCTCCAACAGATAATCGACAGACCAGTCGCCTTCGCAGGCCGCGTCAATCTGCGGCGCCACGTCGTCGAGGGTCCAGGCGAACGAGGTGAAGATGCAGATGCCGGCGGAGTCGAAGACCGCCGTGGCATCCTGGAACGCCTTGACCAGGCCCGCCTTGCCGTCGGACACCAAGGGATCGGTCTTCTCGGGAATGCCAAGCACCTCGGACGCGACCGTATAGCCGCGCAGATGGCAGGCGCCCCGGTTCGAGGTGGCGTAGGCCAGGCCCATGCCCTGGATGCCGCGCGAGTCGTAGGCCGGGAACTCCTGGCCCTTGACGCTCATGGAGAGCTCGGGCTTGCCGTACTTCTCGCAGAAGAGCTTCGAGCCCAGGCCGATTTCCGCACCGAAACCCTCGCCCCTGCCGCACAGCTCGGTGACCTCGGTCAGCGCTTCGGCGCTGCCGAACTTGAGCTCGATGCCGCCGGTCTGCGCCGTCGTCAGAACGCCATCTTCATAGAGCTCCATCGCCGCGCCGATCGTGGCGCCGAGCGAGATCGGGTCCATACCCTGCTCGTTGCAGATGAAGTTGGCGAAGGTCAGCGCGTCCAGATCGTTGACGCCGGTCGCCGCACCCAGCGCCCACGCCGCTTCGTACTCCAGACCGCCGGAGACGATCTGATATTGCGGGCGATCCTTGACCGTATAGTGCGTGCGCTCGATCTGCGACACACGCCCGCAGGCGATGGTGCAGGCGAAACAGGCGGAGTTGGTGATCAGGTTCGCTTTGCCGTCGCTTTCGCGCTTGGCGACCATGGCCTCGGCGGAGATGTCACCGGCGCCTTCGAACTGCACGTCGCGGTGGTTGCGGGTCGGCAGCGCGCCGGTCTCGTTGATGACGTTCATCAAGACCTGGGTGCCATAGGCCGGCAGGCCTTCGCCGGTCACCGCGTTGCCGGCCAGGACTTCCTTGCCGGCGGCGGCGGCGGCCATGAACGCCTTGGTGTCCTTGACCGCGACACCCTTGGTGCCGCGGATGGCGACGGCCTTCAGGTTTTTCGAACCCATCACCGCGCCGACGCCGGAACGCCCGGCGGCCCGGTCCATGTCGTTGACAATGCAGGCGATCTTGACGCCCTTCTCGCCGCTGACGCCGATCGAGGCGACGCGGATCAACGGATCGCCGTGCTTTTCCTTGATGCCTTCCTCGACATCCCAGCAGGACTTGCCCCAGTAGTCGCCGGCGTCGACCAGGTCGGCCTTGTCATTCTGAAGAAGCAGATAGACCGGGTTGGGCGACTTGCCCTCGAAGATGACCATGTCCCAGCCGGCGTTCTTCATTTCGTTGCCGAAGAAGCCGCCGGAGTTCGAACACGCGATCGCGCCGGTCAGCGCGCCCTTGGTGACGACGGAATAGCGGCCGGCGGTCGAGGCGCAGGTGCCGGTCAGGGGACCGGTCGTCATGATCATCTTGTTGTCGGGCGACATCGGGTCGACCTTGGGGTCGATCTCTTCGACCAGGTACTTGGTCGCCAGGCCGCGCTGGCCCAGATACTTGCGCGCCCAATCCATGTTGAGAGGTTCGGCCTTGCAGGTGCCGTTCGTCAGGTCGACTCTCAGGATCTGTCCTGTCCATGCCATGATCTCGTCTCCCTCTGTCTCTCTACGCCGATGCCTGGGCGGCGGTGTCGGTCTTGTCGGCCCACTGGCGCATCTTGTCCAAGCCGGTCCAGTTGGCGTCGACATAGGTGATCGCGTCGGTCGGGCAGGCCTTGGCGCATTCCGGTTCGCCCTCGCACAGGTCGCACTTGATCACCTTGCCGGTGTCCTGGTTGTAGTTGATGGTGCCGAAGGGGCAGGCGATGGTGCAGACCTTGCAGCCGACGCAGACATCGTTCAGCACCTCGACCGCGCCGGTCTCCTTGCTGCGCACCAGCGCATCGACCGGGCAGGCCTCCGCGCACCAAGCCTCCGCGCACTGGGTGCAGGTATACGGCACCGCGCGGCCTTGGGCGTGGAACCGGAAGACCTTGATGCGCGATTTCGTCGGGTTGAAGACCCCTTCGTTGTCCAGCGAACAGGCCATTTCGCACTGCAAACAGCCGGTGCACTTCTCAGGATCGATGAGCAGTGATTTATGCATGGTTGCCCCTTCTTGCCCCAGGTATTGCTCTTCAAAGGGCATACTAGACGAAACTGGGACGCGGAGGGAAATGTCTATGCGGGCGCCGGGCGGTTTCGTGATCGGGCGGTCCGCCGGCGGTCCAAGCCGACCGAAACCCGCCTAGCCGCCGCCGCGCTGGAAGGTCCGGTCGAACCGCTCCAGGAAACTTTTTTGCTCGCCAGGGGCGAGACCGTGAAAGGCTATCTCCACCTGGCTGAGCTCGATGCTCAAGAGGCTGGTGATGACGCGCCGCGGCATTTCGGTGAGCGTGATGGTGACGCCGCGCTCGGCGGTCCCGATGGCCGCCCCGGCGGGCCCGACCTCATAGGCCCAGCCGTCGAGGGCTCGGGGCAGCAGGCGCACGAAATCGGCCGGTGTCAGGGCCATTTCCTTGACGACGCGGTCGGTTGTGTCGCTCGACGAACCGGTCAACCGCCGGCGACCGGGGGCCAGATCGCAACCGTATCGCCGTCGGCAAGCGCCGCCGAGGCGCGCTGGGCCGGTGGTACGAAGACACCGTTCAGCAGCACCAGATGGCAGCGCTCGGTCGGCACCTTCAGTTCGTCGATCGCCGCGCCGACGGTGCCGTCCTTGGGCAGCGCGATCATGATCGCGTTGTCCTTGGCCTCGGCCGGCAGGTATTCGCCGAGCGAGGCAAAGAGTTTGACCGTGATGTTCGCCATGAGCGGGCTTTCCCGGTTGACCAGGGCAGCGACGATAACACGCGGCGCTCTGCGCGAAATCCTCCCATCGTGACCTGATCACTTTGTGATCGATGGCGCGCCTGGCAGGTCTCGCAGGATTGGCGGCTTCGACGGACCATGCCGTGTGAGCGCGTCGCCGCTTCCCGGTGCGTGCCCACGTTGCCGCTATCTGGGCCGACCTGTCTTGTTTTTTGACTTCTGTACGGCAGCGGTTTGGTCGCGTTTGCGATCCCGTTCTTGTGCCAGGGCCTCGCGTGCGTCCCGATTGCGCGGATCGACCTTCAGTACTTGGCGGTAACCGCGTTCGGCGTCTTCGAACTGGAACGTGTCGCGCGCGCCGTGGGCGAGCGCGAGCGCATCGTTGAGCCATCTCTTGTCCAGGTACGTCGCGGTATCCCGCGCGGGCCGGCGGTGGACCAGACAGTCGTGGAGCGATGCCTCGTCGACACCGAACGAATACTTGTAGGGATGATTACCCCTCATGAAGTCACACGTCTTGAAACCCTCGCCGATCGCGTACCGTATGGCGTCGGCGAACAGGACAAACCCGGGCGACGGGTTGCGAAACGTGTCGTCGCGGACATGCAGCTTGACCACCAGGGATTTGTTCTTGCGGTCAATCAGTGCCGCGAGCGCCCCCAACGGCTGGTCGTTCTTCCAGAACACGGACAAGAACAGCGCGCCCTCGTCAAACGCGTGTTCGAGCATCATGCGATCGGTGCGCTGGACCGTTTCCAGGTTCTTGCTGTATCGGCTTCCCCACATGAGCGCCCAGAGTCGAAGCAGGAAATCAAGGTCGCGATCCAGCGTATCGGCATTGGCGTGCGTGATCCGGAACTCGTCCGAATCTTCAACTTGCCGCAAGAACCGGCGTGCCTTGCGGCGTGTCTCGGACCGTAGCTTCGTCGTGAGGTAATCGTCCCAGCTATCCGGCAGATCGATATAGGGCGCGATGCCGTAGTCGATCTTATCGCCGGTGGCGCTGAAGTCAGGATACTCGAACCTGAAGCTCTGTTTGGCGAAACCAGCCAGGATCAGATTGAACCGCTTGTCCGATGACGAAAACGACCTGAGATCAAGCGTCGCCCAGCGAATCTTGCGCAACTGCTTTGCAAATGCCGGTATTGCCTGATCCTCAAAGTCAGGGTGGCAGATCAGACCCGTGTATTCACCCAGACCATGGCAGGCGGCTTGGAGGACGTTGACGAGCCCCACATCCTGACGAAAACGAGTCAGGACGCGCAGAGGGAAGAACGCAACGTAACCTTCGTCCGAACGCTCGGGTCGCGCGGCGAGCACGATCCATGGTGGGACGACCTCCTCAAGCCACTTCGACATCCATGTCCAGGACAGAAAGAAGTGGGCTTCGGGGTCCGCGTCATAGAGGTTCTGCCACGTGTCCTTCAGATCGCAGAGACGCGGATACTCGTCGATGACATCTATGCGCATGGCAAGTGTTCGTTCAGGGGTGTTCAGCTCACGCGCGGAACGGCCGCCACCGTCGACCGCACGCACCGGGAACGCCATCGTACACCGGGCGACGCGAATATCCTCTCTGCACGCTGGTGCCTTTCAGAGAAAGTCTGGGCGATCCTAGTCAAAAACGCGGCCACATTTGCAGAAGTCCGTCGCAAGCCGAGACAGATGATCCGTTTTCTGTACTTCCTCTACTCTAACTGTTGTTGCGCGTGAGCGCTAACGTTGATGCTGAGTGCGACACGCTTCAAATGTTAGCCCCCAAAAGTGCGGTTCTCTTTCAGCTACGGATACTGTTTTGATGGGAGATTCCGAGCAAGAAGCCGCTGCGGCGCGCCCGTACTGGCTTCTTGAATTTGTTGGCGCGCCCGGCAGGACTCGAACCTGCGACCCCAGGATTAGGAATCCTGTGCTCTATCCAGCTGAGCTACGGGCGCCCTGATGTGAAACATCCGCGGGTGAGATACCAGAATCCGGAAGACGGTGCCAGTTGGGCGGTCGGTCGGGACCACCTCTTCGAAGCGATCGGTCCTTGCGTTGCCCGCGGCGCCTGTTCTATCTGAGCGCCCGCCGCCGCGTTCAACCTTAGGATGTGCCATGACAGTTTCCGCGGAGCCCCGCTCCCTGATCGATACACTCGTTCCTCACCAGACAGCCCGGCGGCTTGCCTGGTATGCGCTGCTCGCCTTGATCGGCACGGCCGTGCTGGCGCTCTCGGCCAAGGTCAAGGTGCCGTTATGGCCGGTCGACGCGTCGCTGCAGACCCTGGCGTTGTTCACCATCGCCGCGGCATTTGGCCGCCGGCTCGCCGTCGCGACGGTGGCGCTCTATCTCCTGCAGGGCGCCCTCGGCCTGCCGGTGTTTCAAGGCACGCCCGAACGCGGCATCGGCCTCGCCTACATGGTCGGCTCGACCGGCGGTTACCTGGTTGGTTACGTGTTGGCCGCCGCCATGGTCGGCTGGGCGGCCGACAAGGGGTGGGACCGCAACCCGTTTCGCCTGTTCGGCGTCATGCTGGTCGCCGAACTCGTCCTGTTGGCGCTAGGGGCGCTGTGGCTTGCCTATCTCTTCGGGTTCGACAAGGCGTTCGCCTATGGCGTCGGCCCCTTCATCGTGACCGATCTCATCAAGATCGCGCTTGCCGCGGCCATCGTGCCGGCGCTGTGGCGGCTGGTGCGCCGCCTGCGGCCGTCGGTGTCCGACAGTCCCTGAGGCGCGGCTTTCGCTGGTGACAAAAGAAACCCCGGGGCGGACCGTCAGCCGACCGCCCCGGGGGCGTGTGATCAGGCGTTGTCACACACTCAGCAAGGCCAGGCCGATGATGATGCCGGCCAGTCCGGCAAGCTCCCTGGTGGAAAAGGACTCGCCCAGAATGAACATCGACACCAGCGCGATCAGCACAACCTCGATGCCCAGGATGGCGATGTACATGAAGCCGACACGCTCGATCTTGAGCGCGAAAATCTCGAGCGTCGCGGCACCGGCCAGGGTGAACGCAATGATGAAGAACGCGGTATACGACGCGCTGTTCGAAAACAGTTTCATGCCATAGGTCGCGACGACGTAGCAGATCGCCGAACCCAGCGCCAACGACAACGCAACTGCCTGCACTGATACGCTCCCTCCATCGCCCACGCCGGCAGCGCGGGCGACGCATCAGATCAACTTAGTCGTTCCTCACGCCTGTTTGTCATGGCGTGAAGGCACCATGTTGATCGGGCGCCGTGAATCGCCGGTGGTCTCCACCGTGAAACCATCGTTAAATCGATTCATGCCGTTGAGATGAGACGATCGTTGGACGCATCGCCGAGGGATAGCACGCCATCGTCCAGGCTGCAGATTACGCTGCTTGGCGGGTTTGCCGTGCGCGACGGCAAGGGCGAGATCATTGAGCTCAAAGGCCAGAAAGACCGCGCGCTTCTGGGCTTTCTGGCGCTCTCGCCGGGCGTGCCTTGGCCGCGCGACAAGCTCGCATCGATGCTGTGGGGTGACGCCGGCGACAAGCAGGCACGCGACAGTTTGAAGCAGGCTTTGCTGCGGCTGCGCAGGGCGTTTGAGGGTATTCGTCCATCACCGCTAATCGCGAATCGCCAAACCATAACGCTCGCTCATGATGCCGCCACGGTAGACGTCGCGGTGTTCGACGACCTGCTCGGCCAGGCGACGCTGGAGGCGAGCAGGCAGGCAGCCGACATCTATCGGGGCGATTTGCTCGATGGTGTAGAGCCGCGCAGTTCGGCATTCGCGGACTGGCTGTTGGTCGAGCGCCAGCGGCTGCGCGACCGGGCAAGCGAGGCGTCGAACCGGATGATGGCCCAGGCGCTGGCCGACGGCCGGCGCGACGTCGCCATGGTTGCGGCGCGGCGGCTGCTGTCGCTTGATCCGCTGCACGAGGCCGCCTGCCGGTGCCTGATGCAAGGTCTTGCCGACCGCGGCGAGGGCGCCCAGGCTTTGCGGCTGTTCGAGACGTTGAAGGAACGCCTCCAGCAAGAACTCGCGGTGACGCCGGAGCGCGACACGGTCGATCTCTATCAGACGATACGCCGCCGCCGGCACGAGGGTGTGTCGCCGGTCGTGCCGCCTGCCGACGGCGGCCGTGGCGGCGGCTGGTCGGACGGTTTGCCGGAGGCCCCGTCGATCGCTGTCCTGCCGTTCGAGAACATGAGCGCGGATTCCGAACAGGACTATTTCGCCGACGGTCTGGCCGAAGACATCATCACTGATCTCTCGCGCATCTCCGCGCTGTTTGTCGCGGCACGCAACAGTGTCTTCACGCTGAAGGGCCGACATCTGGATGCACAGCAGGTGGCCCGCGCACTGAACGTCCGTTACGTGCTGGAGGGCAGCGTGCGCAAGGCGGCCGGGCGCGTGCGCATCACCGCGCAACTGGTCGATGGTGCTACCGGCGGCCAGCTTTGGGCGCAACGTTATGACCGCAGCCTCGACGACATGTTCGCGCTGCAGGACGAGATCGCCGAGAACATCGTCGACGTACTGTCGGCGAAACTCCTGCCCGAGGAGCTCAAAGGCATCGTCAATCGGTCGACGACGATCATGGACGCCTACCACTACTATTTGATGGGGCGCGGCTTCTACCTGCGCGGCATCGACAAGCACAGCCTGCGCATTGCCAAGGAGATGTTCGTCAAGGCGATCGAGATCGATCCCGATTATGCGCTCGCCTACGCCGCGCTTGCTATCTGTGAATCCTATCTTTCCATGGATCTCTCGAAGAACGATCCCGACACAAGCTTCGAGAGCTGCCTGAACTTCAGCCTTCGCGCGCAACAGCTCGACCCCAATCTGGCTGAAGCTTACGCCGCGAAAGGTCTGGCGCTTTATGTCGCCGGTCTTTACGACGAAGCGTCCGCGGAGTTCGAGCAGGCGATCCGCCTCGGCCCGCATTTGTTTGAAGCGCATTTCTTCTATGCCAGGAACTGCCACCTTCAGGGCCGGCGCGCCGAGGCGGCCGAGCTGTTCGAACGCGCGGCGGCGTTGCGGCCCAACGACTTTCGCTCGCTTGGTTTGTATTCGGAGGAGTGCCAGGCGCTTGGCCGCGATGAGGCTTCTCTGGCAGCGGCGCGCCGTTGTTTGGAACGGCTGGAGCCGGAGATCGAGGCGCATCCCGACAATGCCGGCGCGCTCGCTTTTGGCAGCGCGGTCCTGGCCGACCTTGGCCAGCACGAGAGGGCGCAGGACTGGGCCGACCGGGCGGTGTTGATCGGACCGGACGACTGCATGGTCCGCTACAACGTCGCGCGTACGCTCGCCTTGCTCGGACAGCACGACCGCGCGCTGGATGCCCTTGATCGTGCCTATGAATGCGCGCCCGTCTTCCAGCGGCGGTTGGCGATGTGGATGCGCTATGACGAGGACTTCGATCGGTTGCGGGCGACCGCGCGTTTCGGTGCGCTGGTCGACCGGCTGAACCAGACTCTGGATCTGCCGAGCTAGAGCCTATTCCGCTTTCGCGGATTCGGTGCCCGCCCACTCCCCCTCCCGGCAACCCATGGCAGTATCCACGGGGTGGCCTCGGAGAAAACGCCTCTCGGCGTTTTGACCTGGCGGAGGGGGCGTGGGCAGGTGATGCCGTGCGAACGGAACGTGCTCTATTCCATGGTGCCCCGCGCGTCGTCAGCCGCCCGCGTCCCCGTTGTCGTCGACTCCCCAGCCCAGCACGTTCTGCATGATGCTCCAACGCGCTTCCGTGTTCTGCGGGCCGAGGCCTTGCAGCCAGAAACGTGTCTGCTCGTCATGCCAGCCGATATCCTTGAGGTCGCGGATCAGATCGTCGACGAAGATGCGCAGCCGCCGGCTTTCCGGCGCAACGTAGTAGACGTAGACGAAGGGTTCGCCCAGGTTCTCCGTCACGGCGACGGCGATGTCTTTGTTCTCTTCCGCGATCGGACGCGCCTCGTGCAACGACCAGACGGCGGCGTCGATCTGGGTGAAGTCGGGAAGCGTCGTATAGGGCTGCACGACGGTAATGGTGACGTCGGGCAGCCGGTGCTTGAGCCGCCGCAGGAGCGATTCTTCCTGATAGACCCCAATGTTCGCGTTGGGGAAGTTCAGCACGTCCTGGCGGGTCAGAAACTGCGAGACTGTCGTGGCATCACCGAACAGGACGGGCACGCTTTGCGCATAGGCGTCGGAGGCGACCAGCCCGCGCAGGCGCTCCTCCGTTACGTAGAGGCCGGATGCCGCGATGTCGTAACGGCCTTCCTTTAGTTCCTCATGCATGTTGTGCGGCAGGAAATCGACAAACACGAGATCGACATCGAGGGCATGCGCCAGCTCATAGGCAAAGGCGACGTCGTAGCCGACGAGGTCACCGACGCCGTTGCGATAGACAAAGGGAATGCTGGAGTCGAAGGCGCCGACACGCAGCACGCCGGTCCGCTGGATCCGCTCGAAGGCTGTCTCGCCATCAGGCGCATTGCTCGCGTCGGGCGGGGGCGAACCCATGCCCTCGTAGCTCACCTTGATATGCCGCGTGATCGTGCTCGGCAGCGTATAGTCCGCATAGGACAGCGGATGCGTCTCGTTCAGCATCCTGTCCAGCTTGCCCACTCCCCAGGCGCCGACCGCCAGCACGACCACCGGAACGGTTACGGTCGCCAGCAGCTTGAAGGGGCGAAGCTTCAATCTGCCATAATAGTTCAGTGTGACGAGAACGCTGACAAAGGCGATGGCGAACAACGACAGGACGATCTTCGGGTACTGCCCCAGGGTCGATGTTTCGACATAGACCTGAATGGTCTCCGGCGGCAGGGCGAGCCAACCGTCAATGAAGGACAGCGCGGCGACCGACGAGCCGACACTCGACAACAGGATAACGAACGGCAGCACGATGCCGTTCATCGGATCGATCGACGTGTTGAAGTAGTACGCGGCGAACAGCACGAAGAGATAGAGGAAGAGCGATCCGGCATAGCAGATGACGTAGGCGATCGAGATATTGGTCGCGACGACGTCGGCGCGATCCTCATCCTTGATGCCGCAGCGGTCGGCAATGTTGCGGGTCATCTCGATAATGTAGGGCAGCGCCGCGGCGACCACGGTCGTGGCGATCGCAATCGTCAGCGCTTCCTTCAAGCCCTTGACGATCTCGCGATAGGAGGTCGGCGCCAGCGCGGCGATGACGGCAGGCAGGATCCAGACCCCCAGGATCAGGCAGCCGAACGCCAAGAGGCCCAGGTAGAGACCGATCTTGGGCAGGGAGCTCAACGGCAGCGTGCCCGCCGATGTCGCGAACAGCGCGAATGTCGCATAGGGAACCAGCTTTGCGGTCCACAGCCAGAACTGGAGGCTCGTCTTGCGGACGGTCTCCAGCATGTCCAGCAGCGAGTCCTTCTGATCGATCCGCTGCAGCGCCGCGCCGAAAATCAGGCAGAAGATCACGACCGCCGGCATGTGGTTCTGGCTGAGCGCCGCGAACGGATCGGACGGCAGCAGAACCTCGAGCAACGACTCGATCGTTTGGATCTCGCCATGGGCGGGCCGATAGACAAGCTGATCGGTCGCGGGCAGGCCGAGGGTCAACACAACGACCGTGCCGAGCGTGATCGCCCAGATCGCCACATAGGTCAGCCAGCCGCGGCGGAACAGCCGCCCGGCGGTGGTTGGCGACATGGCACCCAGACCATGCAGCAGGGACGCGATGATATAGGGATAGACGACGGCCTGGACGAGCAGGACATAGGCGCTGCCGATAGGTTCCAACACGGCCGCGTGCTCGCCGAAGAAGACGCCGGTCAGAACGCCCAGAATGCCGCCGATCAGCACCTTCATGGGCATGCTGATGGGCTCGCGCTTGGGCTTTTCCGCCACGGCGCCCGACTCAGTCATGCATGCCCGCCAGCGCGCTGCCATGCCGTTGCGCCATCACGTTCCAGCTCCCGCTTCGGTCTCATCGACACCCCACCCCAGGACGTTGCGCATGATACTCCATCTGGGCTCGCGATGCTGGTCGCCCAGGCCGTCAAGCCAGTGTTGGGCCTGGCGTTCGTGCCAGCCGACCGATTTGAGCTCACGCACCAGGGTGTTGACGAACAGATGCAGGCGCCGGCTGTCCGGCGCCATGTAGTAGACATAGACAAAGGGGTCGCCCAGGTTTTCGGGGACCGACGCCGCCACGCCGTCATAGATCTTGGCCATGGCCCGAGCGCTGACCAGCGACCATACGGCAGCGTCGACCGACGAAAAGTCGGGCAGCGAGGCATAGGGCGGCACCACGTTGACCGAGACGTCGGGCAGGCGGTCCTTCAGCCGGTTCAGAAGCGAGGGTTCGTGGTAGGAGCCCAAGGTCAGGTCCGGATAAGCCTGGATCGCGTCGCGGCTGAGCAGACGGGACACCACGTGTGGTTGCCCCAGCAGGGCCGGGTCGCTTCGCATGTAGCTGTCAGAGATGATGAGCGTACGCAGGCGATCGGGGGTCACGTAAAGTCCCGAGACGGCGATGTCGAACAGGCCGCTGGTCAGACTGTCGGCCAGGTTTTTTGGTTGGAAGGGCACAAAGACAAGGTCGACGTCCAGGGCGTGGGCGAGTTCGTAGGCAAACGCGATGTCATAACCAACCAACTCGTGGTCGTTGTTGTAGTAGGAAAACGGGATGCTGGAATCGAAAACGCCGACCCGCAACGTGCCGGTGCGTTCGATGCGGGCGAACGCCGTCTCGCCGGCGGCGACATGACCGGGTACGGCCGCGTCTGATGCGGCATCTTCCACATGAGCATGAACGTTGCGGGTGATCTGCGGTGACAACGAGAAGTCTGCGTAAGACAGCGGGTGGCTCTGCGACACGCTGCGTTCCAGGAACCCGATGCCCCAGGCACCGGCCGCAAGGACGATCAGCGGCGGTGCGATGATGCGTGCCAGCTTGAACGGACGGAGCTTGAGTTTGCCGTAGAAGTTGAGCGTCACCAGAATGCTGACGAAGGCAAGCGACATCAGCGTCAGGATAATCTTCGGATACTTCGCCAGCATGCCCGTTTCCAGATAGACGTGGATTGTCGTCTGCGGCATGCCAAGCCAGGAATTGATGAACTCAAGAGCCGAGACCGACGACCCGACGCTGGACAACAGAATGACGATTGGCAGGACGACGCTGTCGGTCAACGAAATCGACGTGCCGAAGTAGTAGCTCATGAAAAGCACGAACAGGTAGAGCAACAGGCTGCCGGCGGACGCGATCACGTAACCGATCGACAGATTGGTCGATATCAGGTCGCGCCGGTTTTCGTCTTCGATGTTGCAGCGGTCGGCCAGCTTGCGCGTCGACTCGACGATATAGGGGATCGCGGCCGCGACGACGGACGTGGCAATCGCGATCGTCAGGCCGTCCTTCAGATCATGCATGATCTCGCGATAGGTCGCGGGCACGAACGCCGTCAGGATGGCCGGCAAGATCCACAAAGCCAGCATCAAACAGCAGAACAGAAGCAACGCCAGGTAAAGCCCGATTTTCGGCAGAGAGCTCAGCGGCATCGATCCCGCGGAAGCGGCGAACAGGGCGAACGTCGCGTAGGGCACGAAGAGGCCGATCCAGCGCCAGAACTGCATGCTGGCCATACGGACGGTCTCCAGCATGTCCAAGAAACGTTCCTTGTTGTCGACGAACTGCAACGCCACGCCGAAGATCACGCAGAAGATGACGACCGCCGGCATGTGGTTCTCGCTTAGCGCCGAGAACGGGTCGGACGGCAGCAGGATGTTCAGGAGCGAGTTGATCGACATCGATAGCGGCGGTTGCGGCGTATAGACGTTTTGTTCCACGTAGGGCAGGCCAAGGGAGAGCAGGGCGGTCGCGCCGAGCACCAGAACCCAAAGGCCCGTATAGAAAGGCCAGCCGCGCCGGAACAGCTTGATCGCCGTCGCCGGCGACAGGCCGCCCAAGCCGCGCAGCAGGGACGCGATGATATAGGGGTAGACGACCGCCTGGATCAGCAGCACATAGGCGCTGCCGACCGGCGCCAGAAACGACGCTTCGTCGCCCAGGAACACACCTGTCGCGATCCCGAGGACACCGCCGATGAGGACCTTGAGCGGCATGCTCATGGGTTCGCGTTTGGGTGCGTCCGCCATGAAGCACAGCATAGTCGAAGCCGGGTCTGGCCGAAATGATCCGGTGTGGCAATGTGTGGATTTGCTGAGGCATGGCCGATCGACGCCGATGGCGGCACAATGGTGCCGACCGCTCGCATCCTGTTGGGGAGGTTGCCGCCATGGCGCGCCAGTTCATCGATATCTCGATGCCGCTCGAAAACGACGTGATCTCCGATCCCCGGCCGTTCAATCCGAAGATCACCTATATCGACCATCAGATGAGCGTCGACCGCATGGTCTCGTTCTTTCCCGGCCTCTCCGGCGACGATCTGCCGGACGGCGAGGGCTGGGCGATCGAAAAGGTCGAGCTGATCACCCATAACGGCACGCACCTGGACGCGCCCTATCATTTCGCCTCGACCATGAACCGCAAGCTGGGCAGCGATCCCGAGCGCGCCATCACCATTGACGAGGTGCCGCTGGACTGGTGTTTCCGGCCGGGCGTCAAGCTCGACTTCCGCCATTTCGATGACGGTTACGTCGTGACCGCCGAGGATGTGAAGGCGGAGTTGGAGCGCATCGGCCACGACCTCCGGCCACTCGACATCGTCGTCGTCAACACCGCCGCGGGTGCGGCCTATGGCGGCGACCGCTATGTCGATTCAGGCTGCGGCATGGGCTATGACGCGACGATGTATCTGCTGGAGCGCGGCGTGCGCCTGACCGGCACCGATGCCTGGTCGTGGGACGCGCCCTTCAGTTACACCGCCGAACGCTACGCCGAAAGCCATGACGCCTCGATCATCTGGGAAGGCCACAAGGCCGGGCGCGACATCGGTTATTGCCACCTGGAGAAGCTGCATAATCTGGAGGCGCTGCCCGGCGACGGATTCACGGTCGCCTGCTTCCCGGTCAAGATCAAAGGCGCCTCGGCCGGCTGGACGCGCGCGGTGGCGATCCTGGAGGATTAGAAATAGCGACGAATCAACAGTTAGTTGAGCGCAACTACTGTTGCAACGCCTCTAATTGAAGCGAACGCCGAACAGACCGCCCTTTGCGGTGTCATCTAGCTTCAATGGAAGGATGTACTCGTTGACGTCGAAGGACGGGTCAAATCCATCTTCGGGAAGGGCATCGGAGTTCATCGTTACCAGATACTGAAATCCGCTCTCCTCGGATCTCTCGTGGCCAATCTGAATCGCTCTTGCAACTTGTCGTTCGTCCACGCCGTCAAAGAGGTGGCTATCATGTACAAGAAAGCCCGGGGAGATGCCTCGGCGCGCAGCAATAATGGCGATCATCATGTCAAAGCAGAAAATCTGCATATTGTTGATGCCTCGACTTCGTTGGGCGTCAATGTGAACGTCAAATGTCGGTCCGTTCTCTGTCGCGTCGATTGTTAGATTTCCAGCCCGCTCGCGTTCGTAAAGAGCCTCCGAAAGCTCTTCGAACAGCACTATTGCTTCGTCTAGCGTTTCGTGCTGTTCGTGAAAGTCCTGACGTAAGCGCTCCTGCAGTTGACGCCGTTCTATCTCCGCTCTGGTCTGAGAACTCTCAAGTTTCTCTGCAGTGGACAACTGCTGGCGAAGAGTCTCTGCGTCACCTTGCAGACGACCGAGTTCCTCTTGAAGTAACGTGTATTGATCCAGCGCCCCTCCAGTTTTTAGAACAAGCATAATCTCGGATCGGCGCTCCTCCAGCTCCGTCTTTTTCAGGTCTCTAGCTCTTACACGATGCTCAGTGCTTTCTATCTCTGATTGGAGGTGAGCTTTTCTGTTTTCGATGATTGTTCGGTCAAAGTCAGCTGCCTCCTCAAACCTCTTCACTACAAGCTCAGGCAGCACCACGTTGGCTTCGCTGTACATCTTTTGCAGATCGTTGATTTCGGGCGGCCGCTCAGTCTCGAGCGAGCGGTGTAACTCGTCGAGAAGTTGTCTATCAGCTGTGTTCTCATTGCCCAGACGATTCATGGCTTCTGTTAAGTCTGCAGCTTCCTGCTCGATCTGCTGAAACTCTGGGACTACATTGAACGCATCCAGTTGTGACCGGAGTTGGCGCGCCTTTGATTCTGCAAGAGTCACTTGCGTTCGAAGCGACGCCGCAGTTCCCCGAAATCCAGGTAGCGTCCCGTCTCGTGCTGTTCGCTTGAGCTCTTTAATGGTCTTCTCTTGCTCCCTAAGCTCTTGAAAGCTCTGTGAGATCGACCAATCCAGTCCGATGAGATATCCCAGGGCAACTTGTTGATCCCACGACTGCTGTTGGCTGGATTGAGCAAGGTGAGAGTTAAATCCGCCAGAATCCTGACGCCTGACGAAGTATGAGAAGAGCGAACGAAAAGTAGGGGAAAATCTTCCGCGTTCTGCTTCTCGATGCGTCGGTAAGTCAAACATTAGCTCGCCCAAGATCGCTCGCCACTTGGTGTTGGCAACGACTAGACTGCCACTGTTTTTGTCTATCGTAGGTTGGATTGGCCAATTTGAAACGTCGCCAGACACGACAAAGATTTTTCCGTGATTCTCGCCCGAACGTTCGACGGAGACTTCCTGATCGGCCAAGTCAAACTCTATGCCAAAGCGCCAAGGCGCTAACTCATCGCTTCGGAAAATGCTGTCCTTGTTGGCACTACTTCCAAAAACAAAATGTATCAGTTCGATGAGACTGGTTTTGCCCGCCCCGTTGCGGGTTTGCTTATTGCTCGCAGCCTCACTCTTGTCAGCTAAGACGATGTTAAGGCCGTCGTGGAGAAGCAACTCCCTGAAGCTCGCCAGATTACTGTAGACCCGGCGTATCATGGACTTGCTCTCGCGACACGCCCTGCGCGAAAATCGATAGCTCCAATGATAAACAAGAGGTCGAGTGAGAGGACAAACCACTCGTAAGACAGGGGGGCGCGATCCTCTTTGCGGCTTCGAGTATCTGAAAACTCGTCCCAGACTCGCGATATCGTCTTTGGTTCATCCAAGAGCGGAAGAATCTCCGCACCTACCGCGAGGAGCGACCTATCCGACCTGAGATGCTTCGTTGGCAAAATCACGGCAAGGGCTCACCTGCAGTACCGATTTCTTGGGGGTCCTCAAAGATGTCGCATCGATCAAAGAAGTACGTGAGAATAGCGAGTACCGCTGCGTCATGGTTGTTGGTGCTGCGAGCACCCCAGCCCGCAAACCTCTGCAACTCGAAAAGGACTTCGTTTGCGTTCAAGCCTGCGTCTGCGAAGGCCTTGTACTGCTTCTGGAACGCTTTAGCGATCTTGTCTCCTAGAGTCGGGTCATAGTGTTGAGAGAAAAAATCTTCAACGACGCGTACCCGCCTCCGTCCTAGCCTCAGGAACTCAGCGGAATCATCGTCGAGATCATTCTTCTCGAGTTTCTTGACCGATGGTGGATCAGAGAGCGATGTGTATGGATCTGGATCGCCCTTTGCTATCTCGTCGATCACAGGACTGATCTCCTCGAAACTGAGTCGATCCAATGTTGACGATGAGGGGGCGTACCCAAAGATCTCGACAAGCGAATCAATGCCAAGTCGATCAAACTCTTTTCTTGCTTGTGGCCAAGCCCACTCATTGATCTCTATTCCGGGATTAGCTAACCGCAGGTCCCCTAGAACCTGAACCACGCCCGCCGACAGACCGTCGCGATCGTTGTGTGTGAAACACCACTCTTGCATCCGCTCTCCCCAGTGCTCCTTCGCCCCTTCGAAATCATCTCCGACTTTCGAAATCACGGCGTCTTCTCGCATGGAGCGCGGCCCATAGCATTGGAAGACCCTCTTGCGGCTGGCAAGATAGCCATCGCACTTCATATCGCCTCTGGGGCCATATGGCCTGATCTTCTGGAAATCTTGCGGCCATGCATTCTGCATAACCTCTGCAAACAAGTCCTGGAACTCGGTTCCCGTATCGGTATGCCACCTCCACTTGAAGGTCTGCAGGTAGAACCTTCTTGTTACTTCATCCACGTTTTCTGCTCAGTGTAGAGAAGAAGAGCTTCACTGTTCATGATCTAAAGATACTCGCCAAATGGGCGAGTGTGGAGAAAAAAGTCACCTTATGGTTATGTCGCTTGTTGTGGATATGTTAATCGCGTTCTTCTGGTGAATGCGTTTCACGTTATGAGGATTGGATTCCGATTAGCTTGGCGTGACGTGTTTGGGTAGATTGTGAGAGTTAAACACGTCTAGGTCTTCCGGCAGATCATCTCGCGTGGCGCGCAGCGGCCGGCGGCGATGTTGGCGACCATGTTGCCGACCTTCTGCTTGAAATCCGCGCCCATCAGCAGGTGCAGGCCCAGCGGCGGCGGACCGTCAGCGGCGGTCTTCTTCAGGCCGTCGAAGAACGCGATGGCGAAGTCGCGGCGGTCGTCCTCCTGCTCGATCGTGAAGCCGGCATCGGCCAGCAGGGCGTGCATGGCGTCGGGCGTGGCGAGATAGCTGGTCGCGGGCGTCGCCGACCAGGGGACGGGGAAGTCGAGGTCGCCGCCTTCCGGTCCGGCCATGACGTCGTAGATGCCGAAGACGGCGCCGGGTTTCAGGACCCGCGCGACCTCGCGGTAGAGGCCCGCCTTGTCCTCGATGTTCATGGCGACATGCAAGGTCATCGCCGCGTCGAACTGGCCGTCGTGGAACGGCATGGTCATCGCGCTGCCGTCGTGGAACTCGGTGACGTCGCTCAGGCCGGTCGCCGCCGACAGCATGGTGGCGACGGCGCAGAACTCCGGCGTCAGGTCGATGCCGGTCACGAGACAGTCATGGGCATCGGCGACGAACCGCGCGGTACCGCCGATGCCCGAACCGACATCCAGGACAGTCATGCCCGGCCGCAGGCCCAGTTTGGCCGTGAACGTTTCCGTCGCCTTGACGCCGCCGATATGGAACTCGTCGACCGGTGCCAGGTCGCGCGGCGTGACGTGCGCCATGTCCGGCACGACCGCGTGCACGGCTTCCATGATGCGCTGCGCCAGGTCGCCCTTGGTGTAGTGACGGGCGACGGCGTCGTCGTCAGTCATCGCCGCCGGTCTCCTGCTCGGCGAAGACGCGCTTGGCGATTCGGAAACACTCGACGCCGACCGGCACGCCGCAATAGACGGCGATCTGATGCAGGATCGCCTGGATCTCATCCTTGGTGACGCCGTTGGTCAGCGCGCCCTTCAGGTGCAGTTCCCACTCGTGCATGCGGTTCAAGGCCGCGATCATGGTGAGGTTCATGATCGAGCGGGTGCGCCGGTCGAGCGTCTTGTCGCCCCAGGCGTAACCCCAGCAGTTCTCGGTGACGTATTCCTGGAACGGCCGGTTGAAGTCGTCGGCGGCCTCCAGCGCGGCGTCCACATAGGCCCGGCCCAGGACCGCACGGCGCTCTTCCAGCCCGCGTTCGAAACGTTCTTTGTCCATCGTCGTGTCCCCCACTGGATGCTGAGTGTGCCGGCCATACTCACCGTCGGACCCAGCGGAGGCAACGATTTCGGCGGCATGTGACGTTTCGGCTTTACGCCGGGTAAAAATTGGGCCAGAAATTTTGCCGATTTGAAATTCCCATCGGGAGGTCCGGCGTATGGCGGATGTCGCGGTCAGTGTTCGAGACGAGGCGGGGGGACCCCTGCATGCCCTGGCGGCGCGGTTCTATACCGATGCCGAGGTGTACCGCCAGGAGATCGAGCGCATCTTCTACCGCACCTGGCAGTATGCCGGGCATGTGTCGGCGCTTGCCAAGCCCGGCGACTACGTGGCGTTCGAGCTTCTCGGCCAGCGGCTGTTCTCGATCCGGGACCGGGAAGGCCAGGTGCGCACGTTCTACAACGTCTGCCAGCACCGCGCCCATGGCCTGGTGGAGGGCAGCGGCAACCGCCCCTTCATCACCTGCCCCTATCACGCCTGGAGTTATGGTCTGGACGGCAAGCTGCGCGCGGCCCCGGCCAGCGAGAAGACACCGGGCTTCGACAAGGATGCGATCTGCCTGACGGAGGTCAGGACCGAGGTCTTTGCCGGGTTCATTTTCGTCAATCTGGATGACGACGCTGCGCCCATGGCCGAATGGTTCCCGGGCGCCGAGGCCGAACTGCGCGCCTTCGTGCCCCATATCGACGAGCTGGCGCCGGCGTCCTGGGTGTCGGTCAACGAGGCCTGCAACTGGAAGGTCACGGTCGAGAACTACTCGGAGTGTTATCACTGCAAGATCAATCACCCGACCTTCGCCAGCGGCGTGATCGAGCCTGAGACCTACAATGTCGCGCCCAAGGGCTATTGCCTGCGTCACACCACGCGTTCGGCCAATCTGGACCGTATGACCTATCCGGTCGACCTGGACGCCAACGAGCATGCCGGCGACTACAGTTCCTGGTTCCTGTGGCCCGCCTTCTCGTTCCAGGTCTATCCGGGCAACGTTTTGAACACCTATCTGTGGCGGCCCGACGACGTTGCCAACACGACGGTCTGGCGCGGCTGGTTCTCGGCCGGCGGCAGCGACGATGACGTCCTGACCCGCCTGGCACAGCAGGACCTGGAAACCACCGTGGCGGAAGACATCCGCCTCGTCGAATCGGTCCAGCAGGGCTTGGCCAGCAGAGGCTATCGGCCGGGCCCCCTGGTGATCGACCCCGAGCAGGGGCTGAACAGCGAGCATTCGATCGCCGCCCTCTATGCCTGGTATCGCGAGGCGATGCAGGGCGGCTGAGCCCGTTGGCCTAAGGCCGCCGCCTCTGTCATCATCCCGGCGTCATGAATGAGGGGGAGTTTGCGCCATGGCCGTGGCCGTGTTGTGTCTCGTGACCGTGCTCTATGCCGGCTACAATCTGTTCATTAAGGTCTCCGGCGGCCACGTGCCGGTGACGGCGACGACGACGCTTCTGGCCACGATCTGCGTGCAGGTGGCGGCACTTTGTGCCTCGGCTATCTTCGCCGCTGTTCTGCTCGCCCAAGGCGGCCACAGTTTCCGGCTGTCCTCATCGACCTATCTGTTCGCCCTGGCGGCGGGGCTTTGCATCGGCGGCGCCGAAATCGGCTATTTCTATCTGTTCGGCAATGTCGGCGGCATCAAGCCCATGGCCGCCAACGTCGCGATACCGGCCATCGTCATCGGCACCATTGTGATCACCATGATCGTCGCCCATTTCCTGCTGCGCGAGGTGCTGAGCCTCTGGCAGGTGGCTGGCATCGTCCTGGTCGTCGGCGGTGTCGTCCTGCTGTTTGTCGGCGGCAGGGGCGGCTCCGCCGGCCATGTGTGAGGCGGGCCCTCAATTGGGGTGATCCGGGGCGTTCCGGCGCGCGTATTAACCTGGAATAAACACGTTAGGAAACCGCCGGTGTCACCCAAACGTTCGCGCGATCGCCGATTGTAGCGGTTCGCGTCATGCTGTCTGATACTGCCATGACGACGGGCAAACAGGGTGCCGGGCCGCGAAACGGCAAGCGATGGGAAGTCTGCATGGCGGCCATCGCGCAAGAGCGGGACAGGGACTCGTTCGGCGAGCTGTTCGATCACTTCGGACCACGGGTCAAATCCTACCTGCGCCGGCTTGGTGCCAGCGACGTGCTGGCCGAGGACTTGATGCAGGAGGTCATGTTGACCCTGTGGCGCCGGGCTGACCAGTTCGATGCCAGGAAAGCCGCCGTCAGCACCTGGGTTTTCACCATCGCGCGTAACAAGCGGATCGACGCGCTGCGCCGCCAGAAGCGGCCGGAGGTCGACATGGGCGACCCCGCGACGGTTCCGGATCCCGAAGACGACGCGCCCAAGCCGGACGAACAGGTGAATGCCGGCCAATTGGCCGATATCCTGCGCGCGGCCATTGGCGAACTGCCGCCGGAGCAGGCCCAGCTTCTGAACATGGCGTTCTACGACGACAAGTCGCACACCATGATCGCCGACGAGCTGGATCTGCCCTTGGGCACGGTCAAGTCGCGGCTGCGGCTGGCGCTGAAGAAACTCCGTACGGGACTGGACGACGTCGGCTGACGCGCCTACGGGCGTCAGGCCTTCTTTTTGCGCGGCCGTTCGACAACCTCGCCGCCGGCCTTCTGCCAAGCGGTGAAGCCGCCCTCCAGGTGCGCCACGGGCTCGAGCCCCATGTCCTGGAGTGCTTTGGTCGCGAGTGCCGAACGCCAGGCGGACGCGCAGTAGAAGATGAACTTCTTGCCGCTCGCGAAGATCTCCTTGTGATAGGGGCTCTCGGGATCGACCCAGAACTCCAGCATGCCGCGCGGGGCGTGCAGCGCACCGGGGATCATGCCTTCGCGGTCGAGTTCGCGGACATCGCGGATATCGACCAGTTGGGTTCCGTCGTCGTCGAGCAGCGCCTTCGCGGTCTCGAACGGCACCGTCTCGATTTCCTGGTTGGCCTTCTCGACCATCTCGCGCACCGTCGTCTTCAGCGCCATTCGTGTCCTCCGCGGGCTGGGTGGAACCCATAGCACCACGACGGCGCGTCCATGTGAAGCGGCGACGGCATGGTGTAGGGTCACCGGCAACAAACCGCCGGCCGCCATATGTTCGCGAGGGAACCCATGTCCACCGAGATCATCTACATGACCGCGACCGAACTCTTGGCGCGCTTTCGCGACAAGTCCCTGTCGCCGGTCGAGGTGACGCAGGCGGCGCTCGACAGGCTCGACGCGACGGAACCCAAGATCAACGCGTTCCAGCATATCGACCATGAGTCGGCGCTGGCGGCGGCGCGGGAGTCCGAGGCACGATGGCGGGGCGGCGAACCCCAGGGCGCGCTCGATGGCGTGCCGGTGACGGTCAAGGACCTGATCCCGCTCAAGGGCTGGCCGCTGCGCAACGGATCGGCCACCACCGACGAGACGCCGTGCGCATTCGATGCGCCGTCGGTCGCGCGGCTGCGCGAGGCCGGCGCCGTCTTCCTGGGTAAGACGACAAGCCCGGAATACGGCTGGAAGGGTATCACCGACGGTCCGCTGTTCGGCTATACGCGCAACCCCTGGAAGCTCGCTCACAGCCCGGGCGGTTCGAGCGGCGGCGCCGCGGCGTCCATGGCGGCGGGCGTCGGCGCACTGGCGCTGGGCAATGACGGCGGCGGGTCGATCCGCATCCCGTCCGGCTATTCCGGCATTTACGGCATCAAGCCGAACTTCGGTCGTGTGCCCGACCATCCGCGCGAAGGCGCGTTCTGCACGACGTCGGCCGAGGGACCGATGACCCGCTCTGTCGAAGACGCTGCGTTGATGCTGAACGAACTTGCCAAACCGGACGCGCGCGACTGGTACGCGCTGCCCTATGACGACAGGGATTGGCGCGACGGCCTGGACGACGGCATCAAGGGATGGCGCATTGCCTATGCGCCCGGCCTGGGCGGCGCCAAGGTCGATCCGGAGGTGCGTGCGCTGGTCGATCTTGCCGTCGAGCGGCTGATCGTCCTGGGCGCGGAGGTCGAGGAGGTCGGCGCGGTGTTCGAGCCGCTGGAGCCCCAATTCACCGACTATTGGCTCGCCGGTTTCGCGTCGATTCTGCGCGGCATTCCCGAAGCCAAACATGACCTGCTGGATCCGCGTTTCCGCGATCTCGCCGAGCGCGGCCTCTCGGTGACGCTCGCGCAGTACAACGACGCGATGGTGGCGCGCGCCCGGCTGGGCGTCACCATGAAGCAGTTCCACGAGACCTATGACCTCCTGGTGACGCCGACCCTGCCGACCACCGCGCCTATCGCGGAGACCCCCTATCACTCGCAGAGCCTGCACCGGTGGAACCACGCGGTGCCGTTTACCCTGCCGTTCAACCTGACCGGCCAGCCCGGCGCGTCCGTGCCGTGCGGGCTCGCGAGCAACCGCCTGCCGGTCGGCCTGCAGCTTGTCGCGGCACCCTATCGCGAAGATCTGGTGCTGAAGGCAAGCCGCGCGTTCGAGGCCGAAGCGCCACAGGTCTGGCCGCAGCCGCTCGTGGAAGAGGCGTTAGGGGCCGGTGGATAAGACCGCCGCAACCTTTGATTCACTCGTCGCCGACGGCCGCCGCCTCGGCCTGGAACCCGGCGACACCGTCATGATGCACGCGTCGATGCGTGCGGTCGGTCCGATCCTCGGCGGGCCGGATGTGCTGATCGACGCGCTGCGCGAGGTCGTCGGGCCGAACGGCACGCTGATGATGTATGCCGGCTGCCAGCCGCCTTACGACCATATCGGCCGCGGCGGGTTTGACGACGAGACCCTGGCATTCATCGAGGCCAACCTGCCGCCGTTCGACCCCGCGTCGTCACGCGCCGACCGGGATCATGGCATCCTGGCCGAGTTCCTGCGGACCTATCCCGGCACGGTCTGCAGCGACAACCCACCGGCGCGCATGGCGGCGCTTGGCGGACGGGCGGAGGAACTGACCGCCGATCATCCGATGGACTTCGGCTACGGTCCGGGCTCGCCGCTCGCCAAGCTATGCGAGGCCGCCGGCAAGGTCATGCTGATCGGCTCGGACCACGATGCCGTGACCTTGTTGCACCATGCCGAACACTTGGCACCGATCCCCGACAAACGAATCCTGCGGCTCAAGGTGCCGGTTGCCGGCAAGGGCTGGGTCGATATCGAAGAGTACGACACGACCAGCAGGGGCATCGTCGACTGGCCGGAACGGTTCTTCGCCACGATCGTCGACGACCTCCTGGCGAAGGAAGGCATTGCGGCCGGGCGGCTAGGCCGCGCGGCGACGGTGTTGTTCGGCGCCCAGGCGCTGGTCGATCACGCCTTGCCGATGATGGTCAGAGAAGCAGCCAGCTAGCCGACGATGTTGTGCTCCGGACCGACGGGAAAACCGGTGATGTTGTCGGCGCCGTTGTCCGTCACGACCAGGATGTCGTGTTCGCGGTAGCCGCCGGCGCCGGGTTGGCCCTCCGGGATGGTGATCATCGGCTCGATCGAGACGACCATGTTGGGCTTGAGTTCGGTCTCGATATCCTCGCGCAGTTCGAGGCCGGCCTCGCGTCCGTAATAGTGTGAGAGCACGCCGAACGAATGGCCGTAGCCGAAGGTGCGTTTGTCGAGAACGCCGTAACCGTCGTAGATGGCGTTGAGCTCCTTGGCGATGTCGCAGCAGCGCGCGCCCGGCTTCACCAGCTCCAGGCCGCGGCGGTAGACCTCGCAGTTGATCTCCCAGAGCCGCAGGTGGTCGTCGGACGCATGCTGGCAAAACAGCGTGCGTTCCAGGGCGACGTAGTAGCCGGCGACCATGGGAAAGCAGTTGAGGCTCAGGATGTCGCCCGCCTGGATCTTGCGTGTCGTCACCGGGTTATGGGCGCCGTCGGTGTTGACGCCCGACTGGAACCAGACCCAGGTGTCGCGGATCTCCGAGTTCGGATGCCGCCGGGCGATCTCGCGCACCATGGCGTCAGTCGAGGCGAGCGCCAC
This sequence comes from Alphaproteobacteria bacterium, assembly GCA_028277285.1. Taxonomy (GTDB): domain Bacteria; phylum Pseudomonadota; class Alphaproteobacteria; order SP197; family SP197; genus JANQGO01. The sequence goes on from JANQGO010000018.1 coordinate 27,233, forward strand.
CTCGTGCTCGGCGACGCCGACGCCGACCGCGTCCGCGCAGGCCTGGCCGCCGATATCGGCGATCTGGGTGGCGCTCTTGATCAGCGCGATTTCCTCGTCGGACTTCATCATGCGC
>JANQGO010000401.1 GCA_028277285.1 Alphaproteobacteria bacterium
CCACCGGAGATCGACTGAAACGCGCTCTCGCTGACATGAAGCACGCCGACCTCGCGCAACAGGCTGTCGACCTCGTCGCGCCGCACGTCCGGCGCGCCCAGCGACAGAAAGCGGCGCACCGTCAATGGCAACGTATCGTCGACGGTGATGCGCTGAGGCATGTAGCCGACCTTGAGGCCCGTCCGCCGCGTGACCGTGCCGGCATCCGGCTGCAACAGGCCGACGGCGACGCGCAGCAGCGTCGATTTGCCGGACCCGTTGGGTCCGATCACGGTGACGACCTCGCCGGGCGCGACCGTCAGATCGACATGGGAAAGGATCTGCGTCCGGCCGAACCGAACGTCGACACCATGCACCTGGACCAGCGGTAAGGTATCGGCTGTCGTCACGCCGCACCGGCCGAGCAGTCGGCACAGGTCCCGGTGATCTCGACGGTCTGGCGGCCGATGACAAACCCGTGGTCCGCCGCGCCCTTGGCGATGGCGTTCTTGATACGCCGGTCTTCCATCTCGACCGCGCGTCCGCAACCGTCGCAGATCAGGAACTGCCAGGCATGGGTATGGGCGGGATCGGCACAACCGACATAGGCGTTCAGCGATTCCACCCGGTGCACCAGGCCCTGCTCGATCAGGAAGTCGAGCGCCCGGTAGACGGTCGGCGGCGCCGCCTTGCCCTGCTGCTGGCGAAGCAGGTCGAGCAACTCGTAGGCGCCGATCGGCCGGCCGGCCGCCACCACCAGATCGAGAACCGCGCACCGCAACGGCGTCAACCGGACGCCGCGTTCATCGCACAGGCGTGCCGCCGCATCGCTGGGGCGATGACTGTTGGCTGTCATGGGTCCTTCTCTCTCATCGGGGATGTTACTTTATAACACCTGCGGCGGCCGCGCCAACGCCTTCTGCCTCGCCACGGCGCGCGGCGCACGCGCCCGGTTGTGGACCGGCCTGGATCTGATCTAGTTTCTGCCCATGACACGCACACTTCCGCCGGTACGGCTGCACATCAACGACCGTTTCGACCCCAGCGACGCCTATGGCGACGCGCAACGCGCGGTCATCGGGCCGGACGCGCGGATCCAGGCGCGGGAGACGATCACCGCCTGGCCGGGTTATGCGCCGACGCCGCTGATCGAGCTGAAAGGCCTCGCCGAATACTGCGGGATTGACCGTCTGTGGCTGAAACACGAGGGCAAGCGGTTCCATCTGAAGAGCTTCAAGGCGCTGGGCGGTGCCTATGCGGTACAGCGGCTGCTGGGCGAGAAGGCAGGCGGCGATGCCGGCGATCTGACCGTGTGCTGCGCCACCGACGGCAATCACGGCAAGGCGGTGGCCTGGGGCGCCCAGCAGGCGGGCATCCGCTGCGTCATCTATCTGCATGCCCATGTCAGCCAGGGCCGCGAGGACGCGATCGCCGCGTTCGGCGCCGAGATCAAGCGTGTCGACGGCACCTATGACGATTCCGTACGCCAAGCCGCCGCCGATGCGGAGACCAACGGCTGGACCGTCGTCTCCGACACGTCCTGGGACGGCTATACCGAGATCCCGTCCTGGGTCATGCAGGGCTACACGGTCATGGTCGCAGAGATCATGGAACAGCTGGGGCCTGAGCGGCCGACCCACCTGTTCGTTCAGGGCGGCGTCGGCGGGTTACCGGCGGCGGTCATCGCACCGTTCTGGGCCGATTGGGGCGCCGAGCGCCCGCGCCCGATCGTCGTCGAGCCGCACGCCGCCGACTGCCTCTACCAAAGCGCGGTGGCCGGCAGGCTGGCCGAGGCTGAAGGCAATCTGGAAACGCTGATGGCGTGCCTCTCGGCCGGCGAAGCCTCCCCCCTCGCTTGGCAAATCCTGGATCACGGCACCGCTGCCTTCATGACCATGGACGATGACTTCGTGCGCCAGGCGATGACGGCGCTGGCCGAAGGTCACGGCGCCGATCCCAAGCTGGTGGTCGGCGAGTCCGGTTCGGCCGGCACGGCGGCGCTGCTCGCCATGAAAGACCAGGCCGAGCACCGCGCCGCACTGGGGCTGGACGCCGGTGCGCGCGTGCTGGTCATCGCCAGCGAAGGCGCGACCGATCCGGAGATCTATCACCAGGTCGTCGGCCAGACGCCCGAAACCGTGGGCGAAGCAGCATGAACGACGGCAGCGAGATGGACCTCGTCATTCGCGGCGGCACGGTCGTTACCGCGTCCGATACGTTCCGCGCCGATGTCGGCATCCGCGACGGCCGGGTTGCGCTTCTGGCCGAGACCATCACCGGCGCGCGCGAGACGCTGGACGCCGGCGGCTTGATGGTCCTGCCCGGCGGCGTCGATGCCCATTGCCATCTGGCGCAGCCGCCGAAGGGCAAGGTCGAATACGCCGACGACTTCGAAAGCGGCACGCTGTCGGCGCTGGCCGGCGGCACCACGACGGTCATGCCGTTCGCCCTGCAGCTTCCCGACATGAGCTTGCGCGAATCCGTCGACGACTATCACGGCAAGGCGAACGGCAAGGCCGCGATCGACTATGCCTTCCACCTGATCCTGAACAAGACCACGCCGCAGATCCTGGGCCAGGAGCTGCCGGCGCTGATCCGCGACGGCTACAACTCGTTCAAGATCTTCATGACCTATGACGACTTCCGCCTGGACGACCGGGAAATCCTGGAAATCCTGGCGGTCGCCGGGCGCGAGGGCGGCCTGGTCATGGTGCACGCGGAAAACCACCACTGCATCCAGTGGATGAGCGACGAACTGCTCGCCGCCGGCAAGAAAGAGCCGAAGTATCACGCGACGTCAAGGCCGATGGCGGTCGAGCGCGAGGCGACCCACCGGGCGATCTCGCTGGCCGAGGTCGCCGGCGTTCCGGTCTTTCTGGTGCATGTCTCCGCGCGCGAGGCCGCCGAGCAGATCGCCTGGGCGCGCGAGCGGGACCTACCGGTCTATGGCGAGACCTGCCCGCAATATCTGTGCCTGAGCGAAGAAGACCTCGACCGGCCGGGTTTCGAGGGCGCCAAGTTCATCTGTTCGCCGCCGCCGCGCGACGCGGCCAATCCCGCGGCACTGTGGCGCGCGCTGCAACTGGGCACCCTGCAGCTCGTTTCGTCGGATCACTCGCCGACCCGCTTCGACGACCCCAAGGGCAAGAAGGTCGGCGGCACCGACGCGCCGTTCACCAAGGTGCCGAACGGCATTCCCGGCCTCGAGACGCGCCTCTCCCTGATCTGGTCCGAAGGCGTGACGGCGGGGCGGATCACCGCCAACCAGTTCGTCGATCTGACCGCGACCGCGCCGGCCAAAATGTACGGCCTGACGCAAAAGGGCCGGATTGCGATCGGCGCCGATGCGGACATTGTCCTGTGGGATCCCGAGCGGCGGACCACCATCAAGAACGAGGATCAGCACCACAACATGGACTACACGCCCTATGAGGGCTTCGAGGTCACCGGCTGGCCGGTCACGACGCTGTCGCGCGGCGAGGTCGTCTGGCAGGACGGTGCGATCACGGCGGAACCGGGGCGCGGGCGATTTATTGTCTGCGACACGCCGGGACCCGTTGTCCAGGCGGCCAACAGGAGCGGCTAACCAGATTTCGCCAAATTCTTGATCGACGATTGCGCGTCGGCATGCTTCGGTAGGGCGTGGCCAGCGGTTTGGGATCGATTGGGGCGACGATGCGAGCTTTCATTATGGCGGCGGTGTTGATGGTTCTTGCGTCACCGCTATCGGCGCAGCAGACCATGGTGCCCGATGCGACCGCCCTGGCCGTCCAGGAAGGCCTGACCGCCCTGGGCTATGACCCCGGCCCGACGGACGGCAAACCGGGACCGGCGACCAAACGCGCGATCGAGCAGTACCAGCGCGACAACCAGCTACCGGTCGACGGAGTGGCGACACGGGAGCTTGCCGAACATATCGACATCGCCGTCACGCGCGCCGGCAACTCGCCCGAGCTGATCCTGGCGCGCGGCAACATGCTGCGCAGCTATACCCGCGCCATTCAGGAAAAACTGACAATGCTGGGCTACGACCCCGGCCCGGTCGACGGCGCGGTCGGCAGCCAGACGCGTGCCGCCATCATGCAGTACGAAAGCGACAACGGCCTGCCCCAACGCGGCCAGGTCAGCAAGGCGCTTCTGGCGCATATGCACGGGCTGGACGGTTCGTGAAACACCAAAGCGAAGGCGCGCCGGGCGGCCGCGCCGACTTCCGCCTGCACGCACCGGCGACGGCGCGCAACCGCGATGCGATACTTGAGAAGGTCGGCGCCCTTGTCGCCGGTGACGCCCGCGTCCTGGAGATCGGCAGCGGCACCGGCGAACACGCCGTTCACATCGCCCGCCAGATGCCGGATCTGCTGTGGCAGACCAGCGATCCCGATCCGACCATGCGGGCCAGCATCCAGGCATGGATCGACCACACCGGCGTCACGAATGTGCGCGAACCGCTGTCGCTGGACTGCGCCGCCGAGGCTTGGTGGCGCGACGTTGATTTTCAACCGGAACTGATGATCGCGATCAACTTCACCCACATCGTGCCGACCGACTGCATCGACGGCTTGCTGGCCGGCGCCAGCGCGCTGATGCGCGCCGACGGCCTGCTCGCGCTTTATGGCGCCTTTACCTTCAACGGCGTCTACAGCGCGGCGTCCAACCGCAGCTTCGACCGCATGTTGCGCCAGCAGAACGCGGCCTGGGGCTTGCGCGACCTCAACGACATTTCGGCCGGCGCCAACCGCCACGGCCTGAAGCTCGACCAAATCATCGCCATGCCATCCAACAATCATATGGTGACGTTGAAACGTGATCAGGGCGCATCCGGCTAGAGCAGGTCGCACTCTATCTGAATCGCTTGCGATTCAGTTGGAGTGCGTGAATCTGCTCTAGTTATTTGATTTAGAGCGGGTCGCGATCAATCAGAGCCGCTCTGGGATGTGCCCGCAAAAACAAGGGTTTGCCAGCGCCTGCCGTCATCTGCTAGTCCGTTGACGGCAGAGTGACGGTCCGATCAACGAGCGCGAGAAGACCAAGGGGTAGTGAGCGTGCGTCAAGGCAGTTGGGGATTACGCGAAACCGGGCGGCAGCAGCGCCGCCGGCGCATCGCCTTCCTGATGCGGGTGTTGATCTATGTCCTCGTCGTCTGCGGCGTCGCCTGGTTCAGTTACAGCGAAGGCCGGCGTATCTCGGAGAGCAGGATCGAAAACCTGGAAAGCCAGGTTACCCAGTTGCGCATCACGACCGACGATGCGGTCGAGGCGGCGATCGAGGCCGAGAGTTCCGAGCAGGAACTGCGCGCCGCCGTCGACACGCGCGAGAGCGCCCTGCGCGACGAAGCCGCCGCGTGGCAACAGCGTTATGAGTCCGAAGTCCCCCACGGCGAGGCCGCCGTGTTGTGGACTCAAGTTACCGAACGGCTGGAGCAAGGCATCAGCGTCGAGCGGCTGGGCGAGACCATCGCCCTGGTCGAGGAAGAACGGAGCTGCGACGCCGCGGAACCGACCAAACGCATCGTCGTGAAGACCGAGTTCCACGACGACACGGTGAGCGCCGCGAGCTTTGCCGACGGCCGCATCTCGGTCACCGGCAGCGGCGAGACGGCGACCGACGAAAACGGCTATCCGGCCGCCTGGTTCGATCCGGCCAAGCCGGTTTCCCTGGTGTTCGCCACCATCGGCGGCGGCAGCGAAACGGTCGAAGGCGCGCTGCCGGTCTATCACAACGTCCTGCTCGGCAGCGATCAGTACCGCTTCGCCGTCAGCGAGGGACCGCCCGACTTCGCCATCGTCACCGTCGAACGCTGCGACTATCCGTGAGCGATGCGATGAAGCGGGTTCTCGCCTTCTGGTTCGGCGAGAAAAGCGATCCTGACTGGGGTGCCATGCGCGAAGCGTGGTTCGAAAAAAGCGACGACTTCGACCGCGCCTGCCGCGACGGCTTTCTAGCTCTCCACGAAGAGGCGGCCGCGGACAAGCTGGATGACTGGATGGCCAGCGCGGACGGCGCGCTTGCCTTGCTCATTCTACTCGATCAGCTTCCGCGCAATATGTTCCGCGGTTCGGCCCGCATGTACGCCACCGATGACAAGGCACTCGCCATCGCCGAGCACGTCGCGGCAAACGGTCTCGATGCCGGGATGACCGACGTCCAGAAGCTGTTCGCCCACCTGCCCTTCGAACACGCCGAAGATCTGGACCATCAAAAACGCCACGTCGCCTACATCGACGCGAACTATCACGGTCCTCAACGTAAGGAATGCCAGGAGGCAGCGGCACGCCACCTGGAGATCATCGGCCGGTTCGGACGTTTTCCCCACCGCAACGAAATCTTGGGCCGGACATCGAGCGACGAGGAGATCGCATTCCTGAAGGAACCGAATTCGTCGTTTTAGGCGCCCAACCAAAAGACCACGCTTCCCGGGCTTGACCCGGGAACCATGAACACAGGCGGCGTCCGTAGGGCACCGATCGTGTTCATGGGTACCGGCTCGCGCTTCGCTTGGCCTGGACGCGCCAGCCGGAACGCCGCCTACCAACTTGGATCGTGACCCCTCCGGCACCCATCGTTATGATCGCGCGCCATGGAGAGGTCGGATCGTCCCCACACGCTGGTCACCATGTGCCTGCTGGCGGTTATCGTCGGCATTGTCGCGGCCGCCGGCGCGTGGATATTCAAGAAGCTGATTGCGTTCTTCCACAACGCGCTGCTGCTCGGTCAGTTCGGCTGGGCCTACGATGTTTCCGATTACGTCGAGATCAATCCGTGGGGTCCCGGCATCATTCTGGTGCCGCCGCTGGCCGCGATTGTCGTCGCCTTCCTGGTCAAGACCTTCGCGCCGGAGGCCAAGGGCCATGGCGTGCCGGAAGTGATGGACGCCATCCACTACAACGAAGCGCGCATGCGCTGGCAGGTGGTGGTGATCAAGGCACTGGCGTCATCGCTGACCATCGGGTCGGGCGGTTCGGCGGGACGCGAGGGACCGATCATCCAGATGGGCGCGGCGATGGGTTCGGTGGTGGGCGCGTTTGTCGGCATGCCGCTCAACCAGCGGATCACGCTGGTCGCCGCCGGCGCCGGCGCGGGCATCGCGGCGGCCTTCAACGCGCCGGTCGGCGGTATTCTGTTCGCGGTCGAGCTGATCCTGATCTCGGTCAACGCGGCTAATCTGCTACCGGTTTCGCTGGCGACCGTCGTCGCCATCTGGCTGTCGCGCCTGGTCGAAGGCCGCGCACCGCTGATCGATATCCCCGAGTTGATGGTCCATGCGGGCGAGACCCTTTCGGTCTGGGTCATGCTGCTGTTCGTGCCGCTGGGCATTCTGGTCGGCATCCTGTCGGCACTGTTCATCTGGTCGCTCGACAAGGCCGAGGACCTGTTCGACCGGATTCCCGGCGGCTACTACGTGCAGCACGTCTTCGGCATGTTCCTGCTGGGGCTGATGATCTACGGCCTGTGGAGCTATGCCGGTCACTACTACGTCGAAGGCGTCGGTTACGCGTCGATCACGCAGATCCTGAAGACCATCCTGGCCGACCCCGTGTTTCTCTTGATGCTGATGGTGTTCAAGCTGGTCGCGACGTGCCTGACCTTGGGCTCCGGCGCGTCGGGCGGCGTCTTCTCGCCATCCATGTTCATGGGCGCCGCACTCGGCGCGGCGTTCGGCCACCTGTGCCAGGCCTTCATTCCGGGCATCGACATCCCGATCGCGATCTTCGCCATCGCCGGCATGGCGGGCGCGGTCGCGGGCGGTACCGGCGCCGTGCTGACCGCGATTGCCATGACCTACGAGATGACGTTCGACTACAACAGCATGCTGCCCGTGATCGCTGTCAGCGTCATCAGCCTGGCCATGCGGCGGTGGCTGATCCCTGAGAGCATCTACACGATCAAACTGCTGCGCCGGGGCCATGTCGTGCCGGACGGGCTGCAATCCTCGGTCGACGCGGCGCGCCATGTCGACCAGTTGATGAGCGCGAATTTCTGCGAATGCGACGCCGGCGCCGTCGCGAGCCACGAGGCCGGGCAGACCAGTATCGTCACCAAGGACGGCAGGATCTGCGGCGTTCTGGGGCCTGCCGCGCGTGCCGATGCCGACTTCACCAAGGGTTACATCGTCGTTGAGCCCAACGCCTCCATGATCCCGACGCTGCAGGCAATGGACCGGGCCGGCGCCAAAATCGCCGTCGTGTCGCGCGATCCTGGTTCGCACATGTTCTCCGATGTGCTGGGCGTCGTGACCGCGGCGGAGATCGGCGCCCATGTCGGGCACAGCTCGTTGATGCTGTCTTAGCCTTTTGTGTTGAGGCCGAGCCGCCTCAGGACCTCATCGGCCAGCGCGAGGGATGAGGTCAATCCGGGCGATTCGATGCCGAACAGATTGACCAGACCGGGCACGCCGTGGTCGGCCGGGCCCTGGATCATGAAATCGGCTGCCGGCTCGCCAGGCGCCTGCACCTTCGGGCGAATGCCGCTATAGCCAGGTTCCAGCGCGCCATCCTCGAGGTCGGGCCAGAAGCGGCGAACGGCATCGTAGAAAACATCGGCGCGGGCGGGGTCAACATCGTAGTCGATCGTCTCGACCCACTCGGCATCGGGCCCGAACCGGCACTGGCCGCCCAGGTCGACGGTGGCGTGGACCCCCAGGCTGACCTGGTTGGGCGCGGGATAAATCAGATGGCTGAACGGCGAGCGCCCGGGAAGCGTGTAGTAACTGCCCTTGACCATGTAACGCGTCGGCACCTTGTCGGCCGGCATGCCGTCAATGGACGCGGCAAGGCCGTTGGCGTCCAGGCCCGCAGCGTTCACAACCAGCCGCGCGCAGAATGACACCGGCGCGTCGCCGCCAACGTTGAGCACAATGCCGTCATCGCTTACCCGGCCGCCTGCTGCCGGCGCGTTGAGCGCCAGCATGGCGCCGGCATCCTCGGCATCGCCCAGATAAGCCAGCATCAAGCCGTGGCTGTCGATGATGCCGGTCGACGGCGACAACAGCGCGCCCAGACAATGGACAGCCGACTCCCGCGCCGCGACCTCCGCCGGGCTCAGATGGACGAGATCGTCGACGCCATTGACGGCAGCGCGCCGCTTCAGGTCGTCAAGCACCGGCAATTCGCTCTCATCGGTTGCGACGATCAGCTTGCCGCAGCGATCGTGGCCGACCCCGTGGCGCGCGCAGTAGTCGTAGAGCCTTATCTTGCCCTCGACGCAAAGCCGGGCCTTCAGGCTATCCGCGGCATAGTAGATGCCGGCGTGAATGACCTCGCTGTTTCGCGACGACGTCACCGTCCCGAACGCGTCCTCGGCCTCCAGGATGATCACGTCATGCCCTGCCCTGGCCAGCGCCCGGGCGGTGGCAAGGCCAATGACGCCAGCGCCTACGACAACCGCTTCGATGTGTTCCATGGCGCTTATCCAGGTATGGGTTGTGTCATGCGGGCGGTCGTTGGAAACGGCTTGGCCTGAGGCGGATATAAATTTGACATAACTTGACGCAGGCGCATGATCAGCGCCGGGGAAGCTTCACTGTTATCACTATAGCGCTTCACGACTGGGAGGAAGAGCTTTGGCTAAACACGAAAAAATCAAGGCCGTCGACGACAAGGTGACGTCGCGCCGGCGCTTTCTGAAGGGTGGTGGTGTGGCCGCTGTCGGGGGCGCGGCGGCCGTTGCCATGCCTCATGTCGCGCGCGCGCAGGACACCAAGGTCATCAAGATGCAGGGCGCCTGGGGCGGCGGTATCTTCCGCGAATTCGCCATGGACTACGTCGACCGCGTCAATCAGATGTCGGGCGGCACACTGCGTATCGATTATCTGGACGTCGGCGCTGTTCTGAAGACCCCGGAAATCCAGACCGGCGTCCACGAGGGTGTCGTCGACGCCGGCCATCTGGTCACGGCCTATTGGTACTCCAAGAACGCGGCGGCATCGCTGTTCGGCACCGGCCCGTGCTGGGGCTGGACCGCCAACCAGCTGCTTGGCTGGATCAAGTACGGCGGCGGCCAGGCGCTCTATGACGAACTGTTGAACGACATCCTGCGCCTCGACCTCGTCGGCTTCTTCTCCGGCCCGATGCCCGCGCAGCCGTTTGGCTGGTTCAAGGAACACGTGACCAACGTCGCCCAGATCGACGGCCTGAAGTACCGCACGGTCGGACTGGCGGCCAACGTCCACGCCGAAATGGGCATGGAGGTTCTGCAGCTTGGCGGCGATGAGATCCAGCCCAACATGGAACGAGGCGTCATCGACGCCGCGGAGTTCAACAACCCGACATCCGACAAGGACTTCGGCATGCAGGACGTGTCGAAGCACTATCACCTCGCGAGCTTCCATCAGTCGCAGGAGACGTTCGAGATCATCTTCAACAAGGATCTCTTCCTCTCGCTCAGCGATACCGAGCGCGCGATCCTGCAGTACGCCTCCGAGGCGGCCTCGGCGGACATGTCGTGGAAGTATCAGGACCGCTACTCCAACGACCTGGTCGCCCTGCAGCAGGAGTTCGGCGTCAACGTTTACCGCACGTCCGACGAGATCATGGCGGAGCAGCTGAAGGCGTGGGACACCGTGCTGGAGGAGTTCCTGGAAGATCCTTATTTCGCCAAGGTCGTGGACTCGCAGAAGGCTTGGGCCAAGCGGGTCGGCGCGTACGAATTGACGAACGCGCCCGACTATGCCGGTGCCTATCGCCACTATTTCGGCGACCCGGCCTAGGCCGAGGACGTAGAAGACCCAGTGTGCAGTCGGGGCGGCGCAACGGACGCCGCCCCGGCCGCCAACCATTTCAATAGGTCTTCGAACGAGGTGCGGGGCATATGAAGCGCCTTCTCTTTTCGATCGACAGTCTGAGCGCCTGGACGGGCAAGGCGTTCGCCTGGTGCATCGTCGTCTTGACGTTCGCCACATGCTACGAGGTCTTCGTACGCTACGTTCTGGGGCAGCCGACCGCCTGGGCGTTCGACATGGGTATCCAGATGTACGGCGCGCTGTTCCTGATGGCGGGCGCCTACACGCTCTCGCGCAACGGTCATGTGCGCGGCGATGTCATCTATCGTCTGCTGCCGATCAAGGCGCGCGCGGGCATCGATCTGACACTCTACGTGATCTTCTTTCTGCCCGGAGCCCTGGCGCTCATCATCACGGGATACGGCTACGCCTATGACTCCTGGTTCTACAAGGAAGTCGCGTGGTCGAGCCCCGCGCGTATTCAAATCTACTTCTTCAAGACCCTGATCCCCGTGGCCGGCTTGCTGCTGCTGATTCAAGGCATCGCGGAGATGGTGCGGTGCGTCCATTGCATCCGCCGGGGCTATTGGCCCGAGCGGCTCGCCGACGTCGAAGAGACGGAAACGATGATGATGCATGAGGCCGAGGACCTTCATGCGATCCATCACGACGAGGACGCCGCATCGCTCGAGGAACGCGAGTCCAAACGTGAGGAGCCGAGGCCATGAGCGATCCGATGGTCGCCATCATGATGCTGGGTCTCTTTATCCTCATCGTGCTTTTGGGTTTCCCGATCGCCTTCACCCTGATCGCGATGGGATTGGGTTTCGGCTATTACGCCTATTACCAGCCGGACCGCATGGATCACCTTCTGGACAACCGGATCTTCGATCTGTTTGTGCAGAACACGTTCTCGGTCATGTCGAACGATGTGCTGGTGGCGGTGCCACTGTTCTTGTTTATGGGCTACATCGTCGAACGGGCCAACATCGTGAACCGGCTGTTCTTCAGCCTGCAGCTTGCCGCGCGGCATTTGCCGGGGTCCATGGCGGTCGCGGCGCTGGCCACGTGTGCGGTGTTTGCAACGGCGACCGGCATTGTCGGCGCCGTCGTGACCTTGATGGGCTTGCTCGCCTTTCCGGTCATGCTGCGCGCCGGCTATGACGAGAAGTTCGCCTCCGGCGTCATCTGCGCCGGCGGCTGCCTGGGCATCCTGATCCCGCCCAGCATCATGCTGATCGTCTATGCGGCGATCGCGCAGATCTCGCCGGTCCGACTCTATGCCGCCGCCCTCTTCCCCGGCTTCATGCTGGCCGGTCTCTACATGGTCTATGTCATCGGCCGCGCCGCGATCTCGCCCAAACTGGCGCCCAAACCGCCCGAAGAGACAGTGCCGCCCCTGCCGCAGATCCTGTTGCAGCTCCTGACCAGCTTCGTGCCGCTGGCCGTCCTTATTCTTTCCGTGCTCGGCGCCATTCTCATGGGCATCGCGACGCCGGCCGAAGCGGCGGGCGTCGGTTCGTTCGGCGGTCTGTTCCTGGCCGTGTGTTACCGCGCCTTGACCTGGCAGCGACTAAAGGAAGCGGTGTTCTTGACCGCGCGAACATCGGCCATGGTGTGCTGGCTGTTCGTCGGATCGTGGACCTTCGCGTCCGTCTTCTCCTATCTAGGCGGCCACGAGCTGATCGAGCATTGGGTGCTGGCGGCCGATCTGTCGCCGATCGAGTTCCTGATCATCGCCCAGCTCATCATCTTCCTGTTGGGCTGGCCGCTTGAGTGGAGCGAGATCATCATCATCTTCGTGCCGATCTTCCTGCCCATGCTGGCGGTGTTCGACGTCGATCCGCTGTTCTTCGGTATCCTGGTCGCCCTCAACCTGCAGACCTCGTTCCTGACACCGCCGATGGCGATGGCCGCCTATTACCTGAAGGGCGTGGCGCCGCCCCATGTCGAGCTGATCAACATCTTCAAGGGCGTCATGCCGTTCTTGAGCATGGTCTTCATCGCCATGGCGCTGCTCTATATCTTCCCGGAGATCGCGCTGTGGCTGCCCGTCTTCTTCTTCGGTTGATGGTCCGCTAGGTCATGGCCGACGAACTGTCGCAGCTCGGTATACGCGCGGCGGCCGAGGGGATCGCGGCCGGGCGGTTCACGTCGGAGGAACTGACGCGCGCCTGCCTGGCGCGCATCGACCGGTTCGATGCGGAGATCGAGGCCT
>JANQGO010000360.1 GCA_028277285.1 Alphaproteobacteria bacterium
CGTGCCGTGATGCAACAGGTCGCCGATCTTCAGGTCACGCGGCCCACCACCGGCACACATGCCAACAACATCGTCAAGCGCCGTCAGCTTTCGTATTCGTCGTGGCGGCGCACCCAGGCCATCGGAAAATCGAGCTCGTCCTCGTCGCGGCCCTTTGGCGCGAGGTCGAGGAAATGGTAGGCGCCGATCAGGTTGTCGAGGCCGCGGGCATAGCTTGAATAGGTGTGATAGATGACGCCGTCATCGTCCTTGAAAAAGACGCTGATGCCTGGCGCTTCGTCCGCTGGAAACTGTGTCTGGTGATAGTTGTAATAGACTTCGCCGCCGGCGAGTTCCTCGGGCGTGAAGGAAACGTGGAAATCGAAGTTGAAGCCGTTGTCCAGCGACGACACGAAGGGGAAGTGCCAGCCCATGCGCTCCTTGTAGGCGGTGAGCCGGTCGAGCGGCGCGCGCGCCGCGGCGACCAGCGTGACGTCGCGTTGCGCGAGGTGGGTCGTGAGGCCGTCGAAGTGGTCGGCGAGATAGGAACAGCTTGGGCAACCCTGCTCCCATTCAGGCCCGAACATGAAGTGGTAGACGATCAACTGGCTGCGCCCGTCGAACAGGTCGGCGAGCGAGACGTCGCCCGAGGCGCCATGAAAGACGTAGTCCTTGTCGACCTTGACCCAGGGCAGGGCCCGCCGCGCGGCGGCGATATCGTCGCGTTGCCGCATGAAGGCCTTTTCCTGGTCGAGCAGGTCGCGGCGCGCGGCGACCCATGCGTCTTTGGAGACAACGGTGTGCTGTGTCATGGCAGTTTCCCTCCCGGCGTCCGGCGTCGATAAGAGCTGCATTGGCGGCGGACCTGCGCTAATATTTTAGCGACTGCTATAATATAGGAAGACAAAGATGGTGAGCAAGCCCGCCGACGTGTTTCACGCGATCGCCGACGAGAACCGCCGCCGGCTGCTGGACCTGTTGCGCGACGGCGAGCGCTCGGTCCAGGACCTGGTCGCCGAGATGACGGTGACGGTCGGCGCGGTGTCGCAGCACCTGAAGGTTTTGTTGGAAAGCGGGCTGGTGACCCGGCGCAAGGAAGGCCGGCGACGCATCTACGCGGTGCGCGCGGGCGCGCTGAGTGAGGTGCACGCGTGGACGGGTGAGTACCGGCAGTTCTGGGACGACAGCTTCGACCGCCTGGACCGTTACCTCGAGGAGAGCTGATCAATCGCATCCGGCGCGTTCGACGACACGGTCTCCGGTTGAAGTACTTGGCCATGGTTTGTTCTGTCGGTATAGTCGCCGCGTTGATGCCGAGTCCATCGGCGTAAGGCGCCGCCGCCGTCAACGAGGAGCTGACATCATGACCACCAAGAAGGGCCGCTGCATGTGCGGCGCCGTCACGTTCGAATACGAGGGACCGGTGAACTGGTGCGCCCATTGCCATTGCCGCGAGTGCCGGCGCAACACGTCATCGCCGTTCACGACATGGATCGGCGTTCCCAACGGCGCGTGGCGTTTCACCGGCGCCGAGCCGCATGTCTTCGAGTCGTCGCCTGGTGCAAAACGCTATTTCTGTCGCGCCTGCGGCACGCCGATGGCGTTCGCGTCCGAGCGCTATCCCCATGAGATGCACTTTTATGTCGCGAGCATGGACGATCCGGAGTCGTACGCGCCGGAGTACCACGCCTATACCCGGGATCGGTTGCCGTGGATCCACCTTGACGACGGACTGCCGCGAAGCGAGGGAAGCGGCGATGGGTAGGGGTTTTGATGATGTGGGATAAGGGTTTGGAAAACATGGGCTTTAAGGGTTTCCTGATGGAAGCCAAGCGGCGCACTTACGCGGGCCAGGACGATGATGCCGGTGCCGCCGAACCGCTGCTGCCGTGTTCGAAGCAGTTGGAATGGCAGGACGGGCCGCTGCTCTATCGCGATATCTATTTCGGCATGCGCCACTTTACCGGGCTGGAGACGGTCTATCGCGACGCGAGCGCGGTCTGGGCGATGAGTTATGCCGGCGGTGTCGTCGACGGTATGGCGGACCAGGCCGTGAGCGACACCTACCGTTTCCTGCGCGAGGCGTTGCGCCTGGTGCCGGGGGACCAACCGTTCCGCGGACCGGCGCACCACAAGAGCGGGACGTTCACCTATAGCGCCATGGCGTCGGGTGATGCCGTGCGTTTCGAAGGGCGCGAGGAGATCCATGATGGCGGACGCCTCTGTTATGCGCTGAGCTATGCCGGCGGCGCGGTGATCTGACGACGATGCGCGCGGTGTGCCGCTATGGTCCTGTTTTGTTTGGATTAAACCTTCAGCACTTTTTGCTTGCAATGTGCGACAAATCTGGCTAAGGTGCCTCATCCTTGAAGCATTGCGCCTCGGCCCCGGTGGTCGGGGCGCTTTTGTTTTGAGGCGGTCGCGCTGGATCAAGCGCCCATGTCCTTGGCGGCGCGTGTCATCTGTTGCGCCAGGGCCGCGACGAGGTTGGGCGCCAGGCTGATATTGATGGTACCGCCCTTGGCGTCGGCAATCTGCAGAACCGCCATCGACATGTCGCGGGCGACACCCAGGTTGACCGATTTCGGTTCGACCATCGTCTCTGTGTCGACCGTGGTCTTGATCCGATGATCGATGCCGGCGGCGTCCAGCCGCTCGATCGCTTTGGTGCGGGCGCGCGTCAGATAACCGAGAAGATTGCCGATCGCTGAGGTCGGCGTGATGAGACGGTGACGCCGGCCGTCCTTCGCCTCGACCGTGACGGCGACGGCCTTGCCTTGATCCATGATGTGAATTTGATTGCCGAGCCGATCGATCTGGATGTCGACGGGGACTTGGTCGTTGCCTCTGTCGGTCATGGTGTTGAACTCGCGTGGCCAGGGGGCGCAACGCATACGACGGGAGGTACGATCTGACCAGGAAAAGCGGCCGGCCGTCGACCTATACCGAAGCGATCGCGACGGCCTTGTGCGACCGGCTGGCAGCGGGCGAGAGCCTGCGGGCGATCTGCCGCGATGCGGATATGCCGGGGCGCCAGACGGTGGCGGACTGGCTGACAAGGGACGCGGATTTCTTCGAGCGGTACACGCGCGCGCGCATGGTCGGCCTGGACGACATGGCCGACGAGCTTCTGGAGATCGCCGACAGCGCGGGTGTCGGCGACGGGCCGGCGGCGCGGGCGAGCGCGGAGGTGCAACGTGCCAAGCTGCGCATCGATACGCGCCGCTGGCTGCTCTCGAAACTGGCGCCGCAGCGTTACGGCGAGCGTATTCAGCACGAGCACCATGGCGACGTGGTCGTGACAACGAGGATTCATCTGGGTGGCGCAACAGGTCGAGATTGACTACAGGCCCGCCGGACCGACGCTCGACCGCTTTCATCTCTCAGACAGTTTCTTCCGTGTCCTGATCGGGCCCTTGGGCTCGGCCAAGACGACGGCGTGCTGCATGGAGGTGTGGCGGCGCATCGCGGCCCAGGCGCCGGGTGCCAACGGCGTGCGCGCGTCGCGCTGGCTGATGGTGCGCAGCACGTATGCCGACGGCACGGTGCAATGCCTGGAGTGCGACCTCGTGCTGGACTCCCATGTGGTCATAGAGCTTGACGACCACGTCGACTGACGCGCGGGCCGGCTTCGGTCATTCACGGAACGTCTTTGGCACAAAGGGCACGAGCGCCAGGCAGACCAGCGCCGTGCCCGCGAGATAGAGGCCCGGTGCGCCGCTCCAGCCGGTGACGGCGACCAGATAAGTCGCGATCAAGGGCGAGGTGCCGCCGAACAGCGCGAGGGCGGCGTTGTAGCTGATCGACATCGACGAACAGCGCGCATCGGCGGTGAACAACGACACGAAGACTGCGGGCATGGTGCCCAGCAGCATAGCCATCAAGAAGGCAAGGCCGAACTGCGCTGCGAGACCGCTGATGTAGGTTCCCAGATCGGCCAGCAACAGTAGCGGCACGGCGGCGGCCGCTATCAACAGTGAGGCAATGACCAGCATGGCGCGTTGCCCGATGCGATCGGAAAGATGTCCCATTACCGGCGTCATTGCCATGCCGAAGGCCAGGCCCAGCACGCCGATGCCCATGGCGTCGTGCATGTTCAGGCCGGCGACCTTGGTCAGGTCGGTGATCAGCCAGACGAAGATCACGTAGTAGCCGGCAGAGACGATCCAGTTTAGTCCGATCGTTACCAGCATCGGTCGCGCCTGGTGCTTGAACGCTGCCGCGATAGGGTTGCGTAGGATCCGACCTGCCGTCTGCAGCTCGACATAGGCCGGTGAGTCCGGCATGCCCTTACGCACCCAAAAGCCAAACAGGCTGACGAGTACACCGACCAGGAACGGCACGCGCCAGCCCCATTCGCTCATGGTCTCGCTATCGAGCCATTCGGTCACCAGCCAGCCGACGAAGAGGCCGAGCAGGCCGCCGATCATGGCGCCGAAATTGGAGAGGCTGCCCATAAAGCCGCGGCGGTTGGACGGCGCGTGCTCGACCAGAAAGATGATGGAGCCGGAGAATTCGCCGCCCGCTGACAGCCCTTGCACAAGGCGCAGGATAACGAGCAGGATGGGCGCGGCGATACCGATGGTTTCGTAGGTGGGCAGCAGACCCATCAAGACCGTCGGCACCGCCATCGCCACCACCGAGAGCAAGAGAAGATGGCGCCGACCCATACGGTCGCCGATATGGCCGTAGATAATGCCGCCGACCGGGCGTGCCAGAAAACCGACGGCGAAGACCGCGAACGACTGAACCAGTGACGTCAGCGGGTCGTCGGATGGAAAGAACAGCGGTGCGGTGAGCGGCGCTAGATAGCCGTAGAGCGAGAAATCGTACCACTCCAGAACATTGCCGACGATGCCGCTTGCCGCGACGCGTCTTCTCTGTTTTGTCGATGCGCCGTTCTCCGGTACATCGTTTTTCTTCAGCGAGGCGATCGGGGAGACATCCGCTAGACAGGCCCATGGGAAGCCTGCCATGGCGCGGTGGCGGGTGCTAGCGTTGGTTCGCCGTAGCGGACGCTCGTCGAGACGTTACGTACGCCACATCGGTCGGATTAGTCACGTCCGCCGCCCGCCAGTTGTTGGTCGATATAGATTTCGCACAACTTCAGGGCGTCGGCGTGTGAATAGCCGTTGTCGTCCAGCGCCAGCTCGAGCCACAGGCCGTCGAGAAGCGCCAGCAGGCCTATGGCAGCCATACGGCCGTTGACGGTGGCGCCGGTTTCGGCCGCCGCTTGGCGGAACAGGCGCGCGATCCGGCGGCGGTAGCGCGCGTAGAGTTCCCGGTGGATCACGGCGATCGTCGCGTTGTGGCGGATCTCATGCCAGAATTCCAGGAACGCCAGTCGATGGACGTTGTCGAACAGGGGTGGAGACAAGACCGCGCGTGGCGTCGCCTTCAACCTGTCGATCGCCGCGCCGCCCGTCGTTTCCTCCGCTGACCGAATACTCTGGGAAATCAGGTCGCAGAGATAGCGGTAGGCCGCCGCCATTAGGTCGTCCTTTGTTTCGAAGTAATGGCGCGCCAGGCCATGAGAGACATCGGCGGCTGCGGCAATCGTCCTGATCGAGGTGCCGGCCGTGCCGCGCTCGGCAAGCGATACGACGGTGCCCTTGATCAAACACGATCGTCGAAAGGCATTGATTTCCGGCTGTGTCCGCGGTCGGGGAAGGGTGTTCATGGCCAGCCAATCTTGTGCAAGAAGGAGTCTACTCAAAAGTTATACATTTGTCTAAGATTGGACATGCCGGCACCGACGAAGGAGGGAAGCCATGGCCACGGGTACATCCACAAAGACGCTGTCTTCGTTCGATCTCACCGGCAAGACCGCCGTCGTGACCGGCTCGGGCCGCGGCCTCGGGCGCGCCATCGCGCGTGGCCTGGCGGAGGCCGGCGCCAACGTCGTGGTGTGCGGGCGCACCCGTGACGTGGTGGCAGAAAGCGCTGCGGCGCTCCGCGATGACGGTTACGATGTCCTCGATGTCCTCGATGTCCTCGATGTCGTCTTCGATGCCTGTGACCGCGCCGATTGCCAGCGGCTGATTGAAAAGACCGTCGCGCGTTTCGGCAGCCTCGACGTCATGGTCGTCAACCACGGCATCGGCCGCGCCAATGCCGCCGAGGAGATCGAGCTTGAGGATTGGGAGGAGATGATCGGCGTCAACCTGACCGGCGCCTTCAACTGCGCCCAGCTCGCCGGCCGCCGCATGATCGAACAGGGTGAGGGGGGCTCGATCGTGTTGACGTCGTCCAACGCCAGTCTGGTCGCCTTCGATCTTCTGACCAGCTACAGCGTCTCCAAGGCGGGCGTCGATCATCTGGCGCGCCAGCTGGCGCTCGAGTGGGGCAAACACAACATCCGCGTCAACGTCATCAACCCCGGCTACATGACCTCGCATATGCGCGGCAGCGAAGACCGTTACGACGACGCCGGGGAAAAGGCGCGCGTCGAGGCCATGACACCGCTTGGCCGCAAGGGCGCGCCCGAAGAGCTGGTCGGCCCGGTGGTCTTCCTTGCCTCCGATGCGGCATCCTTCGTTACCGGCCATATCATGCCGGTCGACGGCGGGTGGTGCCTGCCGTGAACGGGGCAGCGACCGAGGCCGTTGTCGCACGTGCGCTCGAGGAGCTGGAAGACGGCGGCTATGCGGTCATCGACGGGCTGGTCGATGCGTCGTCCGTGGCGGCGCTCGCCGACGACCTGGCACCGCACTTCGCGGCGACCGTGTTGGGCGACGGCGACAACCTGACGAAGCGCATCCACAGCCGCGTGCTGACATCCAGCACCACGCTCCAGTCCATGGTCACCCATCCCGTTCTGCTCGGTGTGCTCGACGCCATGCTCGGACCCCACTGCGTGCGCTACCAGATCTCCAGCGTCCAGGGTATCGAGGTGCACCCTGGTGCGGCCGACCAGAACCTGCACCGCGACGACGACATCTTCCGCCTGCCGCACCCGCATCCCTGCTTCGAGATCAACGTGATGTGGGCGGTCACCGATTTCACCACGAAGAACGGCGCAACACGCGTCGTCCCGGGTAGCCACCGTCTGGCGACCGGCGAAAAGCCCGACCCGGCCAAGGCGATCTCGGCCGAGATGACCGCGGGCTCGATCCTGATGTGGCAGGGCGCGACCTGGCATGGCGCCGGCGCCAACCGGACAGCGACGCCGCGCATCGGCATGTACACCGGCTACAGCCTTGGCTGGCTGCGCCAGGAAGAGATGATGTACCTGGCGCTGCCGCCCGCGAGCGTGCGCGCCATGCCGGAGACCCTGCAGCGCCTGATCGGCTATGAACTCAAGGGCAGCCACACGCTCGGCTGGCTCGACGGCCGCGACCCACGTGCGGTGCTGGGTCTGGACGGATAGGGACTAAGCTGCATCGGCGTCGTCCTTCGTTTCGCCCCTGTGGACGATGCGCATCTTCTCGGCCGGATAGGGGCGGGCGAGCTTGAGCGCGTCATCGGGCGCGGCGGTGAGCCAGGTGTCGTAGTCGCTTTCATCGACAATCACCGGCATGCGGCTGGGGTGGATCGGTTTGACGACGTCGTTGGGCGTTGTCGTCACGATCGCCATCACGTCCATCTCGACGAATTCGTCCTTCAGCCGGCCGCGCCAGGAGCGCCACAGGCCGGCGAACGCGAACAGCGGGCGCGGTTCGTCGCCCGTCATGCCGAACCAATGCCAGACCGCCGGTTTCTTGCCCTTCGGTTCGGCGAAGCTGGTCGCCGGCACCAGGCAGCGGCGCTCCTCGAACGAGCCTTTCCAGAACGGGCTTTGGGTCAGCTTGTCGGCGCGCGCGTTGGTGACGCGCTTCGGCGCCTTGTCCTTTTGCGGCAGCACGAAACCCCAGGACACCATGACCAGCTCGCGCCCGCCATCGCCCGTGCGCCGCACCACCGGCGCGTCGTGACCGGGAAAGATCGCCGGCAGCGACGGAAGGTTGAGTTTGATGCTCGAGAACTTGAACAGCCGCCGCATCGCCTCCTGGTTCGAGGTCATGGAATAGAGATTGCACATGACGCTGGCCTCTCGTGTAGGGTGTTCGCGGCGTTCGAACGGACAACAACGAGCCTAAGCGCGGCGCAGGACCAGGTCCACCGACCTAAGGCGTGGAATCGGTCGAGCTTATCGCGCACCGATTGAGCGTCCGGACGGAACACGGGCAGGGGGACCTGGTGACGCAGACAACGTTTGACGCCAGCGACGGGCCGCAACGCTCACTCGGCGTTTGGACGTGTACGGCGCTGGTCATCGGTAACATCATCGGCGCCGGTTTCTTCCTGCTGCCGGCGGCGCTCGCGCCCTATGGCGCGGTCACGCTGATCGGCTGGCTTGTCATGACGGTCGGCGCCTTGGCGCTAGGCGTCGTCTTCGCGCGGCTCAGCAGCCTGTTGCCGGAAACCGGTGGGCCGTATGCGTTCGTGCGCCGGGCCTTCGGCGACTTCCCCGGTTTCCTGGTGGCCTGGGGGTATTGGATCGCGATCTGGGTATCGCTGCCCGCCATCGCGCTTGCCGTTGTCGACTATCTGCACGTGTTCGTGCCCGGCCTCCGTCAGGTTCCGTTGTCCAACACGGCTATCGCGCTGATCGCCATGTGGGGCATTGCGTTGGCCAACATGCTGGGGGTGAAGGAAGCCGGCCGGATCCAGCTTATCCTGGTGTCGATCAAGATGGTGCCGCTGCTCGCCGTGTCGCTGCTCGGCCTCTTTTGGGTGGATTGGAGCCAGTTCACCCCGATCAACCCGTCGCCCCTGCCGTTCTTCGTCGCGTTGGCGACGACGGCACCGCTCATCATGTTCGCCTTCAGCGGCATGGAGTCGGCGAGCGTGCCGGCGGGCCATGTCCGGAACCCGCGTCGCACGATCGCCATCGCGACCATTGCCGGCACCGTGATCGCCGCGGTGATCTACATATCCGGCACGATCTCGACGATGGGCGTGATCGGTCTAGGGCCGCTGGCGCGGTCCGACGCGCCGTTCGCCGACACCGCGTCGCTGATATGGGGGCCGGTCGCGGCGTACGTGATGGCCGCAGCGGTCATCCTGTCGTCGCTTGCCGCGTTGAACGGCTGGACTCTCATGATGTCGCAGGTGCCGATGGCCGCCGCGCGCCACGGCCTGTTGCCGAAGGTCTTCGGTGATCTCAACCGCAACGGCGTGGCCGCCAAGGGCATCGCCATCTCGGTCAGTCTGGCGTCGGTCATTCTGCTGTTGCAGACATCGGGCGCCAAGGAGCTCATCGCGATCTATGACTTCATCGTCAACCTGTCGATCTCCGTCTACATGGTGCCGTTCGTTTTCTGCTGCCTTGCCGAGGGCATGATCCTCAATCAGATGGGCCGGCATGTCGGCCCGCTCGGACCCAGGAGCCACGTGCCGGTCACCGTGATCGCCTTCGTCTTCTCCATGTGGACCATCTATGGTGCCGGCGCGGAGGCCGCGCTATGGGGATTGCTCCTGTTGCTCGCCGGTCTGCCGATCTTCGCCGCGCTAAAGGTCGAGAAGACACGCTAGAGCCTGAACACGATCGGCTCCCGACGCCGTGGTTCAATCCCCCGGCGATCCGATCTAAGGTATCGGCCCCTTGCTTGGAGAGGCGGCGATGGCGCGACCCCGGAAACCCATGAACGCGGCGCAACGGGCGCTGATGGAGGCGGTCTGCGGCTCCGGCGACCTGATCTTCTCCAACGGCAGCGACAGTGTCAGCGCCAATCTGGTCGGCGCCTTCACCATCCGCCGCTACGGCGAGGAGGACCGGCTTGATGTCGGCGACGGCACCCACCACGCCCATATCGATTGGGATCTCGTCACCCGCGCGGAAATCGGCACCTCGCGCGGCGAGGGGCTGATCACCTTCTGGAACGGCACCGACCTGATGTTCGAGATGTTC
>JANQGO010000439.1 GCA_028277285.1 Alphaproteobacteria bacterium
CTTCATCCCCGTCATCGCGCCGATCGGTGCCGGCGATCACGGCCAGACCTACAACATCAACGCCGACACCGTGGCCGGCGCGGTGGCCAGCGCGCTGCACGCCTCGCGGCTGTTCCTGCTGACCGATGTGCCGGGCGTGCTGGACGAGAACGGCAAGCTGATCGCCGAGCTGACCCCGGCCATGGCGCGGGCGCTGATCACCACCGGCACCATCGCCGGCGGCATGATCCCCAAGGTCGAGACCTGCCTGGCGGCGGTCGAGCACAGCGTCGAAGGTGCGGTCATCCTGGACGGCCGGGTGCCGCATATCCTGCTCCTGGAGATCTTCACCCAGGGCGCCGGCACCATGATCAAGGGCGGCTGATATCCCGTCTTCGGGGGGCGCCGTCAGAGCAGGGACGGCTGCGCGAGGTCGAAGGGGTCATCCTCACCCTTGGCCAGGCGGTTGCGGTGGCGGATACGGCGAACGGCCTCGCCGGCAACGTAGTGGCGCCCGCGGCGCTCGCCTTCGGCGACCAGCAGGCCGGCATCGACCAGCGCCTTCAAGTCGCGGCTTGCCAGGTTGTTGGATATGTCGGTGGTCACGCGGTATGAGGCGTTTCTCACCTTGAGACCGGTGGCGGCCTCCAAGAGACCGATCGCGGTTCTTTCGGGTAGCCTGTGCTTTAGCACCTCCAGCCGTAGATCCTCGTACACCAGCTCCATTTCGCGCGTTCGCCGCAACAAGGTCTGTGCTTGCCGATAGTGGCCGCCGATGCAAAATCGCACCCAGGGCCGGCAGTTTCGTGTGGGGTTCCAGCTCCCGCCGCCGACCTCGGCGAGGACCTCGTAATATCGTTGCTGATTTCGTCCAATGTACTCTTCTATGCTGGAGAAGATCGGGGCGACAATGCCGTCCTTGGCCAGGACGGCCGTTTGGAGACATCGGGCCGCCCGGCCGTTACCGTCGGAAAACGGATGCAACATGGCGATGTTCAGATAAACCAAGGCCGCCTTTATGACTATTGAGCCTGCCTCTTTTTCATTCATGTCGTCGATTGTCTCGTCGATCAGCGGTTCCAGAAGATCGCGATCGACACCCTCGTGCACGATGTTTCCGGTCGCCGAGTTTCGAACACAAACCCAGCCGGGTCGGAAGTTTCCCGGGTTAGAGTTCAAATCGTACTGCGATATCATGAAATGAATAGCCAAGAGGACGTCAACGCTGAACCGGAAATCCTCGTTGCGACATCGTTGGAGGACATAATCCATGGCGGTCCTATAGCCTTCGACCGCCTGCCAGGTCTCTCTGTCGGCCTCCGTCGGTTCGGCGTTGTCGACGACGGCGATCGCGTCCTCATCAGAGACGTTGAGTCCTTCAATGCTATTGGAAGCCCGTAGCGCGCGCGCGCGCGTCAGCCGCGCCAGGAGACCGGTCCAGCGTCTGGGGCTGTGAACGACGTAGTGCCGAAGCTCGCGGCGCATCGCAGCGATGCGGTCGAGGGCCGCCCTCTCGTCATCGCTGGGCGCGCCATAGCGGAAGATCATGCATCATATCCATTTTGCAAACGACTTCATATCAGTATACAACTGACGACACATCAGTTGCAAACTGCATATGATGCGCAGACGATCACCCTCACCGCCCGCCACCCTTGCGTGCCGGCGGCGGGCGCGCGATATATCCTCTCAGGAAGGCTGGCGGCGGACGGATCCCTCGCCAACCCGGTCAGGTCCGGAAGGAAGCAGCCGTAACGAGTTTCGGTCCGGGTCGTTGGCCAGTCTTCCGC
>JANQGO010000374.1 GCA_028277285.1 Alphaproteobacteria bacterium
CCGCATCGGGCGCGGTGGGCAGCGTTGTCGGCCAGATCGCCAGGATCGGCGGCTGCCGGGTGGTCGGCATCGCAGGCTCCAAGGCCAAAATCGACTTCATCACCGGCGAACTCGGTTTCGACGCCGGCATCGACCACCGCGAGACGAAGGACATGTCGGCCGCCCTGGCCGAGGCCTGCCCGGACGGCATCGACTGTTACTTCGACAATGTCGGCGGGCCCATCTCGGACGCCGCGTTCGAGAACATGGCGCTCGGCGCGCGTGTCGCCATCTGCGGTCAGATCGCGCAGTACAACGACACCGAACAGGCCATGGGGCCGCGCAATCTCCGCCATTTCCTGGTCAAGCGCGCGACCATGCGCGGCCTTCTGGTGTTCGACTGGCGCGACCGCTACGACGAGGGTCTGAAGCGGCTGACCCGCTGGGTGCAATCGGGCGAGATCAAGTACCGCGAGGACATCGTCAACGGCCTGGAGAACGCGCCTTCGGCTTTCGCCGGCCTGATGGAAGGCAAGAACTTCGGCAAGCAGCTGGTCAGGATCGCCGACGACCCGACACGGTGATGAAACCCATCAGGTCCAGTCGGCCAACGCCTCCTGGGCAGCCTTCAGCGCCCAATCGCGAAACGCCTTGATGGCCGGTTCGTCGGCGCGGTCGGGCCGATAGACCAAATACATCTGCGTGTCCGCCGCAAGCGACAGGTCGAAAGGCCGCGCCAGCGCGCCTGAACGCAGGTCGTCGCCGACCAGCGATAGCGTCGCCATGACCACGCCCTGACAATCCATCGTCGCACGGATCGCGTGGCTATGGGCGGTAAAGCGAAGGCCGCGCGTCGCGTCGACGTTGTCGACGCCCGCGGCGTCGAGCCACATGCGCCAGTTCGGCCATGCGCCCTGCTCGGCCGGCCAATCCAGATGGATCAGCGTGTGATGGACGAGATCGCCAGGCTCGCGCAGCCCGTGCTTGCCCTCCAGCAGGCTGGGATGGCAGACTGGGAAGACTGCCTCTTCGCCGAACAGCTTGTCGGCGACCAGGCCCGGATAGTTGCCGCCGCCCCAACGGATGCCGATGTCGACGCCACCGCGTTCGAAATCGGCCAGGCGGTCGGAGGCATCGATCAGCACATCGAGATCGGGACATTCGGCGCGGAAATCAGCCAGTCGCGGCACCAGCCAGCTGCCGGCAAAGGTGGTCTCCGATGTCACCCTGAGCAGCGGACTTGCCCGGCTTTCGCGTATGCGCCGGACACCGTCCGTGACCAGATCAAAGCCGCGCCGCAATTCGTCGAGGCCGGCGCGCGCCTCGGTGGTCAGCGAGAGCCGCCGGTTCTCGCGGTCGAACAGACGGATGCCGAGGTCGTCCTCCAGCACCTTGATCTGGTGGCTGACCGCGGCCGGCGTCACATGCAGTTCTTCGGCCGCGCGGGTCAGGCTCAAATGGCGCGCCGCCGCCTCAAAGGCTCGGAGCGCGCCAAGCGATGGCATTCGCTCGGACATTTTTAGATTTCCTTAAAATATCTCCCCATTTATCTCGTTTGTAACCTGCATGTTTCAAGGCCAGATTGAAACACGACGCAACACACGCCTGTCCCCGGCTAAGCCCGACGGCAGGTCTGGCCAAAGGAGAAGCGAGATGCTGAAGAGCCTGCGATCCCTTTACCGCCGCGATCCCAGCGTGCGCGAACTGCGCCAACTCGACCGCACGATGCTCGACGATATCGGGCTCGGCCGGATCGGCAAGCCGGAGGCCACGGGCAGCGACGCCCTTCTGCTGATCCATCACGGACCGTTCCAGCGCTAACAACCGATCCTGAGGAAGACATGATCAGGGAGGCCGCCGGACGGATTGGTCTGACCGGCGGCCTCGCCAAAATCCCCATCGACCGGGTTTGGCTCGCGACGTTCGTTCTGCTGGCGACGGTCATCGCGTTCTCACCGGCGCAAGGATGGGGATCGCTCGGTTTTCTGGCCGAAAGCTGGCTTCTGGTCGCGCCGTTTGTCGTCGTGTCGTCCCTGCTCTCGGCAAGCGTCGCGGCGACCGGGCTGGATCGCCGGCTGAGCGCCGTCCTCAAACGCAATGTCGTCAAGGCGACGCTGCTTGCCGCGGTGTTCGGCGCGCTCTCGCCGTTCTGTTCGGTCAGCGTGATCCCGATCGCCGCCGCCCTGTTGGCGGCCGGCGTTCCGCTGGCACCGGTCATGGCGTTCTGGGTCGGCTCGCCCCTGATCGACCCGGAAATGTTCGTCCTGACGGTCGGCGTCATCGACCTGCCGTTTGCCAGCGCGCGCACGGTGACCGCGATTCTATCGGGGCTGTTCGCCGGATTCGCGACGCTTGCCGTGGCGAAACTCTCCTTCATCGCCAAGCCACTGCGCGACGACGTGCCGTTCGACAAGCTGGGCAGCGTCTATGGCTCGTGCGGCCATGCCGGCGATGCCGATGCGCCGATCGACTGGGCGTTCTGGCGCGACCGCGCACGGCTGCTGCGCCTGCGTGATCAAGCCTGGTCCATCGCCCGCTTCATGATCAAGTGGCTCACCCTTGCCTTCGTCATCGAAAGCCTCTTAATCGCCTGGGTGCCCGCCGCCGATGTCGCGGCGACCTTGGGCGGCGACGAGTGGTGGGTGATCCCGATGAGTGCTGCCGTCGGCATGCCGACCTATCTGAACGGTTACGCCGCGATCCCAACGATCAACGGCCTGCTCGAGCTTGGCATGGAGCCCGGCGCCGCGCTGGCGTTCATGATCGCGGGCGAAGTGACCAGCTTGCCGACGGCCATGTCCGTCTTCGTAATCGTCAAGCGCCGCACCTTCTTCTGGTATCTGGCGCTCGGCGCCATGGCGGCCGTGGCCATGGGTTACCTCTACCGCTTCTGGCTTGCCGTCATGTAAGCGGGCTGAACGTCAGCAGGCCGTCACGCTCAAGCTGATCGACCAGCGTGACCTCCCAGGCGATGTAGTCGCGGTCCGCCTGGGCGGGATCATCCACGAGTTCAGCGGGCAGATGGTAACAATCGTCCATCGCCGTCAGCATGCCCTCCAGCCCCGTCGCCACGGTCCCACCGCCCGCGCGCCACGCGGCAAGGCCGCCGGTCAGCACCACCGCGTCATCGCGTCCCATCCCCTGCAGGTCAGCGACCGCATAGGCGGCCAGCGCGCCGGCGCGATCGTCCATGGCCACGATGGGCCGATCCTCGGGGATCATTACGAGAACCTCCGCAAGACGCGAACGCAGGGTCCAGAGTGCCCCTGCGGCATGCCCCCTGTAGAATGTCAGGCTGTGGGAGAGATCGAGGATCGTGACCTCGCCTTCCCGGCCAAGCACATCCGAGACGACGACACCCGGCACCGTGGGCGGCGTCACCGGCAACGGCGCGGGCCCAGTCTCCAGGTTGGCCCCCTGAAGGGCGTTCTCCAAGACGGCGACATGCGGATGGGCCATCTGCTTGAGCCAGCTTGCCGTCATGTTCGCGCGCACGCCGGTATCGTCGATCAGCGCGATGCGGCCATCGCGCACGGCGATCCAGTCGTCGGCGCCCTGCACCAACTGGCCGCCGGGTGCGGAGACCGACCCCGGCAGGTGCCCGGCCTCGAACTCGGCGGGCGAGCGCACATCGAGCAGATAGAGCGTCCTGCGCTCACTCTCCTGCCGCCACAGGTTCAGCATGCCGTGGTCGATCGTCT
>JANQGO010000069.1 GCA_028277285.1 Alphaproteobacteria bacterium
GTTCTCTCGATATTGATCCAGCACTGTTGTAAGCAGAATACGAACAGTGCGATTAGTGGGCTCCGTCAATGTTATGCGCAGCTCTAGCCCTTCTGAATCTCGGCCCGCTCCCCCGCCCGGCCACCCCGAGGATGCTGCCATGGGTGGCCACGGCGAAAACGCCTCTCGGCGTTTTGCCCCGGACGGCGGGGGCGTGGGCCGGTGGTGCCGGCACCAGTTACCTATTCGCCATTTCCAGGAGTGCATCGGCCAACACGCGCGCGCCGGCGGCGAGGTCGGTGGCGTCCGCCATTTCGGCTTCGTTGTGGCTGATGCCCTGCGCGCAAGGCACGAAGATCATGCCGGTCGGGCACAGCGGCACCATCAGCTTGGCGTCGTGATCGGCGCCGGACGCCATGCGCATGGCCGGGATGTCGAGTTCGCCGGCGATGCGTTCGATGCTGGCGATGACCGTCTCGTCGAAATCGGCCGGCGCGCCGACATGCCGCGTGTTGACCTCGACGCCGCACGGTCCGGCGTTGGCCTGGCAGATCTCGCCGATGCGCTTGACCGTCGCGGCGAAAAAGGCGGCGTCGGGATGGCGGAAGTCGATGGTGAAGCGCACCTCGCCGGGGATCGTGTTGGGTGAGCCCGGATAGGCCTGGAAGCGGCCGATGGTGAACCGCACGGTGTCCTCGGGGTCCGCCGTTTCCTCGTAGAGCGCGTCGACCATGGCCATGGCTGAGCGGAAGGCGTCGCGCCGCTGCTTCAGCGGCACCGTGCCGGCATGGCCTTCCTCGCCGGTCACGATGACCTCGAACGAGCTGCCGCCCTGGATGCCGGTGACGGCGCCGACGGTGAGGCCCGCGGCCTCCAGCCGCGGCCCCTGTTCGATATGGGTCTCGATATAGCCGGCGACGGGAATGCCAGGCGCGCGGCGTTGGGCATCGGGCGTCATGGCGATGGTGCGGGCAAGATCGTCGCGCAGCACCGAGCCGTCAGGCGCGGTGTTGTCGAGGAACTCGTCGATGCTGTGCTTGCCGGAGAACACCATGGAGCCGGTGCAGCCGGGCGCGTAGCGGCAGCCTTCCTCGTTGGTCCAGACGACCGCTTCGATCGGGCGCTTATGGCCGATGCCCGCATCGTCGAGCGCCTCCAGCACCTCGAAGGCGGAGAGCACGCCGTAGATGCCGTCGAAATTGCCGCCGGCGGGCTGGGTATCCAGGTGGCTGCCGGACAGGATCGCCGGCGCGTCGGCCTCGGTGCCGTTGCGCCGCACGAAGAGATTGGCGGCGTCGTCGACATAGAGGTCGAAACCGCGCGCTGTCGCCCATCCGGCAAGGGTGGCGCGGGCCTGGCCGTCCTCTTCGGTCAGCGCCTGGCGGTTGACGCCGCCGCGCCCGGTGGCGCCGAACTGGGCGATCGCCATGTGACGGTCCCACAGGCGTTGCTGATCGATGGCGCTGCTGGCCCTGCTCATACGTTCTCTCCCGATTGACGAAGCAACTGGCTATACCATGTAATGGTGCGGGATTATTCATGGAGGCCCTCATGGCAATCAAGGCCGTTGCCGGAACGTCAACCCGTTGGTCGGAAGCCGAATGGCAGGCAAGGCTCGATCTCGCCGCCTGTTATCGCCTGGCCGACCGTTTCGGTTTCTCCGACATCATCTGGAACCACATCACCGCGAAGATCCCCGGCAGCGACGATCACTTCCTGCTCAACCGCATGGGGCTTCGCTATGACGAGATCACGGCGTCGAACCTGATCAAGGTCGATCGCGAGGGCAATGTCTTGGAAGGGCCGGACGACGTCAACGTCACCGGCTTCATCATCCATAGCGCCATTCATCAGGCGCGGCCCGACATCCACGTTATCTTCCACACGCACGCGGAAGAGGCGCTTGCGGTCACCGCGCTGCACGAGGGCCTGATGCCGCTGACCCAGGACGCGGCGATGCTGTGGAAGAACGTCGCCTATCACGAATGGGAAGGCCTGTCGGTCGACATGGACGAGCGCGAACGTCTGGCCAAGAGCCTGGGCGACAAGAAGGTCATGATCATGCGCAACCACGGCCTCATCACCTGCGGCGCGACGGCAGGCGAGGCATTCGTTCTGATGCATTACCTGAACCGCGCCTGCAAGGTGCAGCTCCAGGCGCTCGCCACCGGCCGCAAACTCCACATGCCCGACCCCAAGGTTTGGCAACAGGCGGCCCAGCAATACAGCCACTTCGAGCCCGGCGTGCACGAATGGCCGGCGCTGGTCCGGCTGCTCGACAAGGAAGACCCGTCCTATCGGGATTGAGATTCCAATACCTTCCTCGCATCCCGGCCAAGCGCAGCGCAGAGCCGGGATCCATGAACACGGAATGAGCCGACTGGGGCAGGGCCGGTGTTCCTGGGCCCCGGATCAAGTCCGGGGCGTGGGTGCGGATGGGGTCGGCCTCAGTCCCTAAACGGCGTAAGGCGTTTGTAGTGGAGCGCCTGATAGATCGAGACCTCGATCTCGCCGACACCGGCCAACTGGCGGATGTCGTCGTCGAGAACGCGGCGCAGTTCGTCCGGTGAGACGCAGGCGACCTCGGCGAAGATGTCGACGCGGCCCGTGCAGATGGTGACATAGGTGATATGCGCGAGGTCGGAGAGCGCGCCCGCGACGTCGATCATCTTGTGGCCGGACGCCACGCGCACGGCGACCCAGGCCATGGTCGTATAGGCAAAGCTGATCGGGTTGACGATGGCAATGACGTTCATGACGCCGGCGGCCGTCATCTCGTTCACACGGTTGCGCACCTGGGTTTCGGATATGCTGAGCGTGTCGGCAATGGACTGAAGCGGCGCGCGTCCGTCATCGCTCAAGGCGCGCACGATCTGCCGGTCGGTCTCGCTCAGTTGGCGCGGCCGGACACCGGCTTCCTCGGGGCTTTTGCGCCGCGCCGCATCGAACCGCGCGAGCTGGTAGTGGAGCGACAGGTAGGGAAAACACTCGATCGCGCGGATGCCGTCGATCGGCCCGATCTGCCGTTCGACGATATCCTGGAGTGCCGCCATGTCGCGGCATATCACCTCGGCGAACAGGGTGTAGCGGCCGGCGGCGACGACCACGTAATCGACCGCCTCGATGTCGACCAGAGAGAGGGCGATAGTAGAGGCCGGCACCGCGGGATCGGTGGTGAGGCCGATCAGCGCCGCGGCGTTGTAACCCAGCGCCACCGGGTTGGTGACGGCGGTGATTTGAATGACGCCGCGGTCCAGCAAGTCGCGCACACGATGGCGCACGGTGCGCTCGGCAAGCCCGATCTCGCGCGCGATGTTGGCATAGGAGCGCCGGCCGTCCTCCTGCAGCAGTAAGACGATCGCGCGGTCCGTCTCGGAGAGATCGGAAACGTGGGCCAGAAACTGGCCGGCGCCACCGCTGGGCAGATTGAGCGCGGCGTCAGCCATCGCGAATCAATGCGATCGAACGGCGGAAGAACTCGCTGTCGGCTTCCGCCAAACGGTTGAGTTCGTCGAAGTGATCGGCATCGGGCACGCTGTAACGGTCGATGCGTCGGGCGGCCGTCCGGTACTTCTCGCAGTAGTCGTCGGACTGGCGATGAAACTCCGGCGTCTCGGCGCCGCCGACCACGACAAGCTGCGGCGCGTTGGTGGCTGGCTCCATGAACATCGGGCTTTCCCGGATGGCTTCCTCGACATCCATCTGCGGCCCTTCGTTGATCGAGGTGTGGACCAAGGGCTCCAGTTCGAACAGGGCGGAGATCGGTACGCCAGCCTTCACCAAATCGGCCGGCAGATGGCTGTCGAGCGCCGGCCAGTCGGTCGCCATCATCATGGCGGTGAGGTGGCCGCCGGCGGAGTGGCCCATGACGTGGAGCTGATCGCTGTCGTAGCCGTGCTCGCCGGCCGATGCGTAAAGCGCCATGACGGCGCGGCGGATCTGCGGCGCGATCTCGCCGAGCCGGACCGATGGGCAGAGGTTGTAGTTCAGCACGGCGACCGTGACGCCGTGCTCGATAAACGATTCGGCAATGAAGCTGTACATCCCCTTGTCGCCGCGCTGCCAGTAGCCGCCGTGGATATAGATCAGCAGCGCGCCGGAGGGATCGCGGGCCGGGATCAGGTCGAACGTCTCACGCTCGCCGGGGCCATAGGCGATGTCGCATCGGGCGCCGGCAGCCTCACGAAAGGCGGCGCAGCGCTCCAGCCAGCCGGCCACAACGTCGTCGAAGTCGGGCCGGCGGGCCCGCAGATTGTATTGGGCTTCCAGCTCCTCGCCCGTCATGTCCCTGTAGAGCGCCATGGTTCCCCCGCACGTCGACTAAACAACGCCGCGTTGTCGTTCGCGGCCATCCTAACCGCAGTTTCTGCGAAATCGGTCATTGACTCCAGTAAATTATGCGAAATACGATCCCCAACGTGTCGTGAGGCACGAAATTCGAATTGGCGCGAGGGAAACAGGCGATGAAAGTCGGACTATTGCAGGAAGGCGAG
>JANQGO010000146.1 GCA_028277285.1 Alphaproteobacteria bacterium
CGGTATCGGCGGCGCGTCGGGCGCCAACGCGCCACTGCTGTCCGGCGGGGTCGCCGAGGTACCGATGATGTCTTCGTAATCGGCCTTGGTCAGGCCGGCCTCGGGATCGTGAAAATCACCCAGCGGTTTGTCGCACGCGGCGATCAGCAGCGACGCCACGGCGATCGCCGCCAGCGCCAACCGTGCGCGCGGCGGTGACTTGGTGTAGGTATCCGTTCTGAACGACACCACCCCGAACCCCAATCAGTACGTTACCGATTCCATATACATTAGAACTTAAGGATTTGGAACCAAACCGTTGGGACTCTTGATTCTTTCTGTAGTCAGGCGATGCATTTTCGCCACGCCGGCCGGCCGGGCCGCCAGACGATGACCGTGGTCGGGGCGCTCTCGGAAGGGGTATTCATTACCCTTTTAGGGCTAGTTTTTGGCAGTTTCGCAACCATGTTGACGCACCGGCTGCCCCGCGGCGATGGCTTTCGTGAACAGCGTTCACGGTGCCCAGCTTGCGCCACGCCGCTCTCCGCTCGTGATCTTGTTCCGGTTTTGTCCTGGATCGTGTCCGGAGGTCGTTGCCGCCATTGCGGAGCGGCGATCGGCGTGCGTTACATCGCCATCGAGATCGCGACCGCGATCGTCTTCCTGGCCGCTTGGCTCGATTATGGTCTGGTGCCGGCATTTCCCATGCTGGCCGCGCTCGGATTGATCCTGATCATGATGGCGGTGATCGATCTGGAGCACGGCTATCTGCCGGACCCCCTGCAGATCGCGGCGGTCGTCCTGGCGCCGGGCTGGTGGATGGCGCTGGGCGATCCGGTCGGCGCCGGCGCCATGGGCCTTGCCGCCGCGCTTATCCTGGGCGGCGCCGGCATGGCGCTGCGCTGGGTCTACCGCCGGTTCCGCGCGCGCGAGGGCCTGGGTCTTGGCGACGTCAAGCTGATGGCGGTGGCGGGTTTGTGGGTTGGTCTTCCGCTGATTCCGGCCTTTCTGGTGATCGGCGGGCTGGCCGGCATCGTCCTGGCGTTGCTCTGGCGCGGCGCCGGCCGTGGCCGGGTGTTTCCGTTCGGGCCCGCCCTGGCGCTCTCCTGCTACCTCTGCCTGCTGTTCCCGATCGTGATTTAGACTCGATCCCAATCGAAGCCGATCAGGAGGCAGCCGGTTTCTGTGCGCGAGTTGTGGTGGCTGCCGGGTTCGTAGGTGACGAGGTCGCCGCGTTTCAGCACGGTGCCGTCGCTTTCGATCAACTCGCCCTCCAGAATCAGAAACTCCTCGGTGCAGCCGTGGGTGTGGGCGATGGTTTCCGCGCCCGGTTGCATACGGATGACGTAGATGCCGCGTTGGCTGTCGTTGTTGTAACTGCCCACCAACAGGCTCATGTCGTCCTGTACGGGCCCTTCCATGTCATAGGGGGCGTAATCGTCGTCATAAACGTTAACGATGGAGCGTTGGGGCTGGTTCATGGCGCTGATCCCTTCGGAAACGGGCAGTTGCGGCATGGTGACGGCCAAAAAGCGGCCTGTCGACGGTCTCAGGACCCCATAACCTTGAAAAGGCACGGATGTAGTGGGCGTCACACGTCTGTTCCGCCCATCAACCGCGATAATCGCCGCTTCCAAGGGTGATTGGGGATATCTATGGAAACCATCATTTACTCCATTGTCGGCTATCTGCTGATCGGCATACCCGTTGCCGTGATGTTCAACCGAATTGGAAAGACCTGGGCATGGAGCCTTCTGGTTCTCATTCCCTATATCGGCCTGCCGATCGCCGCCGTGATTCTGGCGGCGTCTGAGTGGCAACCGCGCGGGAGGCGAGCATGAGCCCGGACCAAATGGCTGGCGGCATGATCATTGTCGTCGCGTTGATCTTCATCGTGCTGCCCGTTCTGCCCTTCTTCTGGGTGCTGAAGAAGATGGGCCGCACGCCGTGGTGGGGCGTTCTGCTGTTCGTGCCCCTCGTCAACGTCGTGATGTACTGGGTCTTCGCCTTCTGGCGCTGGCCGTCGGTCGACGGTTACCAGTACAGCGCGCTCGAATTCGACTAGCGTGTCGCCCGGGCGATGACCGGGCCAAACCAGAATCCATGACCGGCGCGCCGACTGGGCGCGCCGGTCATGTTCGTTCTGGGGGTGGCGCTTAAGGGGCTGCGGCCTGCAGTTCGGCGAGCATCGTGTCGAGAACCTCGGCGCCGCTGCCCCAGCCTTTGTCCATGCCGGCCATGGCGCCGGCGAAGCAGGCAATCTCGGCCTCGGTGGCGTCGAGCGGCACCATGGTCAGGCGGACCTTGGTCTGTGCACCATGGTCATCGAAGGTCACGGTGGTCAGCAGCACGCGTGGCCAGTCGGCCATCATGGGATTGGTCACGATGTTCCAATCGGCGTCGGTCGATGAATGGTGCCAGACCAGCTTCTCCTCCGGCACGATCTCCTGAAACACCATCTTGCTGCGGTCGGACTTGTCGCCCCAGCGCATCTCGTTGAGCCACGCGCCGCCTGGCTTCAGGTCGAAGCCGTGGATGATCGTCTCGACGCCCGGGCCGTACCAGCGCGCCAGAAGCTCGGGCTCGGTCCAGGCGCGCCAGACCATGGCGCGCGGCGCATCGAAGGTCCGGTTGAAGACGTACTCGGGCGTGTCAGGCATGGTCCTCATCTTTCTGCTTGGCAAGTTTCATGTCGGTCAGAAGGTCGTCGAGCTGATCGAAGCTGGCACCCCAGAACGCCCGGAAACGTTCCAGCCACGCCACGGCGTCCGCCATGGTCTCGGCCTTCAGCCGGGCCGGGCGGCGCTGTTGGTCGATATCGCGCTCGATCAGGCCGGCCCGTTCCAGCACCTTCAGGTGGCGCGATACGGCGGGCTGGCTCATGGAAAACGGCGCGGCGATCTCGTTGACCGAGGCCTGGCCGTCGGCCAGCCGCGTCAGGATGGCGCGCCGGGTCGGATCGGCCAACGCTTGGAACACGGCGTCCAGATTGGCAGGCGCCGCTTCATAACGAGTAAGTTCCATAACATATGTATTATATATAGGAGCTCGAGCGGTCAACCCGGCTGGACAGGTGCGGGACATCGACGTGACACTCCCGGTCGCAGATGGGGGAAGGGCGATGTCCGTATTCCTGATCGTTCACATGGTCGGCACCTACGTGCTGTTCGGCATTCCGATCGCGATCATGTTCCAGCGTTCCGGCGCGTCATGGGCGTTCAGCCTGTTTGTGCTGATCCCGATCATCGGCCTGCCGGTCGCGCTGTTGCTTTTGGCGAACCGGCCGTGGTGGCGGGAGGCTGCATGATGGGCGCACTCTCGATCCTCCACTGGACGCTGATGTTTTGGCTCATCCTCTTCCTGCCGTTCTTCTGGGTCTTGAAGAAGATGGGGCGCTCGCCGTTGTGGGGCCTCTTGGCTTACGTGCCCATCGCCAACATCGTGCTGTTCTGGGTCGCGGCGTTCTGGCGCTGGCCGGCCATGGAAACGACGCAAGAGGATCTCGAGACGTTCGACTAGGGCGGTTGGTCAGAACTTGCCGTTGTCGTTCTTCCACGCGCTGCGCGGCGGGATCGCTTCAACGGTGTTCCAGTGTTCGACGAGTTTGCCGTCCGCGATGCGGAAGAGATCATAGAACGAGGTGTGGATGCCGTTCAGGAATCCTTCGCTGACGGTCAGAACGAAATCTCCTTCCGCAAGGACGCGATGGATACGGCCGTACCGGATCGCGAAGCCTGCGTCCGACCGGGTCTCGAGAGCCGCGCGAAGCGCTGCGGTACCGTCGGCCAGTTCCGGGTCGTGTTGGATGAGGCATCCACCGTTGACGTAGCTCTCCAGCATCTCAAGCCGGCGATGCACCAGAACATCCTCGACGAAGGCGCGCGCGATGCCGCGGTTCGTTTCGGTCAGGTCTCGATCTGTCGCCTCGACGGCGCCGTCGACCATGGTGCGGCCCGACGGGTTCGGGCCCTTGCGTTGCTGGATGTTGTCCCAGTGTTCGACGACACGCTCGCCATCGAAACGGAAGACCTCGAACCCGATGTTCGACCGCGAGAAGTCGTACTCGGTATGGGCGAAGACGACGTCGCCGTCTTCGAACGCGCGCACGATATTGACCCGCGGCGACATTTTCGACAGGCGCTCGAACAACACCTCCAACCCCTCGCTGCCTTCATGGGTCTGGGGATTGTGCTGGATGTATTGTTCCTGATTGACGACGGCGATGGGCCCGGGGTCGCCGGTTTCGATGCTCTTCAACAGCGCGCGTATCTGGTCTTTTCTGTTCGCCATCAAGAGCCGCCCCCGCCCGTTCGCCAGTCTTCCCGTGGCGCTTGCGCGCCCGAGATGCCGAGTTTACGGGGAGAGAGCTTAGTAGACGACCGTGACGTCGTAGCCGGCGTCGGACAACTGGTTGAGCAGGCCGTTGTCGCCGGGCAGGTGAAGCGCGCCGACGGCGACGAAGACGCCGCCGTCCTTCATTAGCGGCAGCAAACGTTCGGCCATGGTGTCGTTGCGGCTGATGATGAGGTTCTGATTGAAGTCGTCGAGCACATCGCCGCTAATGCCCGGCGACATCTCTTCTTCGGTCAGACGCTGCAGGCCGGCGAGGTCGCGATCGAGATAAAGGTCGAGCGTGTTGGCGAACATGCGGTCGACATCCGGCTTGTTCTCGACCGTCGCGCGCAAGAGTTCGATCTGGTGGTCGATCTCCAGACCCTCAAGCGCGGCAATCTGTTCGTGCGCCTCTTCAAGCGCCAGCAGCTTCTTGTTCTGGCGCCGGGCTTCGTCCTGCAGCCATGCGTCGAGCATGGGGTGGCCGAGCGCCTGACGCTGGGTCTCTTCCGGCGGCGCGCTGAACATGGCGATCAGCGCCCATGGCTTGATCAGGTTCAAGACAGAGGGGATCAGACCGTAGGTGGCGGCGACATCGCTGGTGGTCGCGAACAGTTCCTCGCCGGTCAGCTGCTTCAAGGACGTCCCGTCGGTGAACATCATGGCACCCGCCAGCTCGGCCTGCAGCTCGGGCGTCACGATCAGTTCGAAGACCGCGACCTTGCTTTGGGACAGCGCGTTGGTGACGGGTTTGGGCACCTCCAGCACGCGTTCGTCGGTCACATGCACGGTGCCGAAGACGAAGCTGGGCGCGACACCGTCGCGCTCGACGCGCCACAACAGGCCGCGGTCGAAGTTCGTTTCGGCCGAGGCGAGCGGCGTTGTGACGACAAAAAGCAAAAGAGCGCCCAAGGCGCGGGTGACGTATCGAGCCGTGCGGGTCATGTTCGGTCCCGGCAGTCCATCCAAGAACGTCTGGCCCTATACATGCGGCGGGAGCCCGCAGATTGCCAGTGTCGGGCCTCACATGTGCGTCATGTCATGCGTAGGGCCGGGACACGCAACCTCCGTCGCGGAGTTGTCTGCGGCTTCGCGTGTAGGTTATCGGAACGCGCCCCGACCCCGGATTTATTGTAGTGATGTTTGACCCCGCCACAAGCAGGACGGGAATCGAAGATATCACGCGGACTCAGACGCTTGGCGGGATCAACGACGCGAAAGACGGGCCCGGCCGACCATGCAGCCATTGGGCGATGCAATGATGTCGCATGCGTCGAGGCGTTCCAAGCTTTCGCCTAGGGCGGCGACGGCTGAGGAAAAGCGGCTGAAAGCCTGGGCCAAAGCGCCCACGTCTGCGTCGTCCTCGCCCAGAAGTGAACGCAAGCGCAGACTGTCGATCAGCCGCCTTGCCGCATCGGGGCCGACGGGCGCCATGACGCAACGGCGGTCGTTCGCGGCCTCGCCCAGCGCGCCGTCGAAGCCGAGCGTGACGACGGGACCGAACTGGTCATCGTGGAACATCGAAAAGGTCAGCGGCGGATGCGCACCGGTTGGCGCCGCATCTGCCGGTGCCGCAACGCCGAAGTCCGCCAGGAGGGCGAGGGCGTCGTCGTCTGACGGTGCGTCCGTGGCGAACCGTTCGCGCCAGCGCGCGACGACGGCGTGGTCGGCCGCCTCGACACCGGCGTCGTGAGACCGGCTGTCGCGGTCGCGCCAGGTCATCGCGTGGCGGATCGCGGTCAGGCCCGACTTGGTGCCCGACAAGACGACCAGGCCGGCCTCGGCCATCTCCAGACCGACCTCCATGAAGCCGGAGGTCGGCATGTTGATGAGCACACCGACCGGCTTGTCGGTGCGTTTGGTCGCTTCGACCAGCGCCTTCGGGTAGCCCTCCTTGACGTTTGGGCTCCATGTCATGTCGCCGCAGAAGACGACCATGCCGGTGCCGGGATCGCCGGCCATCAGCGCCAGGTACTCTTCGAAGTCTTCTTCGTAGTTGTCGGCGGTGCCCCAGGCGTCTAACGGGTTGACCGGCTCCAGGGCGTGATTGAGGCGCGGGCGCAGCGCCTCGCGTGTCGCCGGCGACAGCTCGGTCAACGGCGTGCCGGCGGTATCCGCCAGATCGACCAGCATCTCGCGCTCGCCGCCGGAATCGAGCACGGCGGCGAGGCCGCCTTCGGCGACATCGCGCGGGTTGGAGAGCAGGGTCAAGAGATTGGCCATGTCGTCCATGGTGTCGACGCGCATGACGTCATGGCGGTCGAACAGCGCCTGATAGACATCGTCGTCGCCGGTGACGGCGCCGGAATGGACGACCGCGTAGGCGGCCGCCAAGTCGGTGCGCCCGACCTTCATCGCGACGACCGGCACGCCCATGTCGCGTGCCTTGGCGAGCGCGGCCGCCATGGCGCCGGGATCGCGCGCGGTCTCCATGAAGAGCGCGATGACGCGGGTCGACGGCAGGGCGAGCGCGTAGTCGATGTAGTCGGCCATGGTGCC
This sequence comes from Alphaproteobacteria bacterium, assembly GCA_028277285.1. Classification (GTDB taxonomy): domain Bacteria; phylum Pseudomonadota; class Alphaproteobacteria; order SP197; family SP197; genus JANQGO01. Next base: position 6,811 of record JANQGO010000146.1, read on the forward strand.
GTTGATCTCTTGTCCGCACGAGACAATGAGGTTGCAGGCGTAACGCGGATCGTTCAGGCCGATCTCCGAAAAGACCGTGCCGGAGTGGGTGATGAAGGCGACATTGCCGCCGCGTTTCATCTTCGGCACCGCGTTGTAGATCGTTACCGGCAGCCAGGCGTCCATGTTGAGATAACCCATGCCGTTGCCGCCGCAGACCGGCATGTCGGCCTCGGCCGCCATCGCGCGCAGACGCTTCAAAAGGCCACGGTCGGTTTCGTCATCCAGATAACAACTGTCGAAGATGGCGCATGACCGCGCGCCCAATGCGATGGCATCGGCCATCTGCTGTTCGATGCGGATCGAGTTGACGCCGAGCACGGCCATATCGACCGGCTCCGGCAGGTCGGTCAGCGAGGCGAAGCAGGGGACGCCTTGCACCTCGTCATACTTCGGGTTGACCGCATAGAGCGGGCCGCTGAAGCCGGCTTCCTTGAGGCCCGCGACCATGCCGTGGCCGACCGTGCCGGCGCGGTCGGAGGCACCGACGAGCGCGATCGAGCGTGGCGTCAACAGGGGATCGAGACGATGTCCGGTCATGGGCGGTGTTCCCTAGCGGCGCGGTGTGGTCGTGTTGACCGTTAACAACAAAAGGTGTCGCGTGCCGGACTTGATCCGGCACCCATGAACACGGGAAGTGGGCTTGTGGGCACCGTCTTTGCCATGCACGTGGATTCCGTGTTCTTGGGCCCCGGGTCTCCCGTTGGTCGCCCGGGGCGCGGCGGTGTTGTGATTCGGTCAGGTGGGTGCCTGCCGATGATAAGCGCGCCTCATAGCAGCTTCGCGCCAGCAAGCGCATCCGAAAAAAGAAAGACCCCGCGACCGTGGCGGCCGCGGGGTCCCGTGCGGTTTGTTGGCGCGGGGTTTAGAAGCCGGCCTTGACCTCTTCGAACATGATGTTGGCCTTTTCGCGGACTTGCGGGTTCCATTCGTCGAAGAACTCACCGAGTTCGAGAACCTTGTCGGGATCCTCGATGCCGAGCTCGACCAGGAGTTCCTGGTTGGCGAGCGGGAACGACTTGGAATTGGCCGAACCGTAGCCGTATTCCTCGATCAGGAAGACGCCGGTCTCCGGCGAGATCAGCGCGTTCATAAAGTCATAGGCCTCGGCCTCGTTGCCGGGTCCGTCCTTGATCATGCACGTGGTGTCGACCCAGGTCAGGATGCCTTCCTTCGGGATCATGTAGCCGACGTCATGGCCTTCGCGTTTCAGGGACGCGTAGGCGTCGTTCCAGGCATAGGCGGCGACAATCTCGCCCGAGGCCAACGCCTGTTCCACATCGGCCTGGCTGTTCCAGTAATAGCGCAGCAGCGGACGCTGCTCGACCAGCTTCTCGCGGACGCGTTCCAGATCGGCGTCCGACATGTTGTAGGGATCCTCGATGCCCAAGATCAGCGCGGCTTCGAGAACGCCGGCATCCATCGAGTCACGTTGGGCGAGGCGGCCGGCATACTTCGGATCCCACAGGATTTCCCATGTCGGGTTATCGACATATTCGGGCGCCAGGTCCTTGCGGAACAGGACCGAGCTGTTGCCCCAGGCCAACGGCACGCCATAGGTCTGACCGTCGTGACTGAGCGCGCCGATGCTGGTCAGCTGCGGAAAGACGTCGGGATAGTAAGACAGCCGCGACGTATCGATCGGCACCAGCAGGCCGGCGTCGCGCCAGCGCCCGATCATGTAGCTGGTCGGCTGCACCAGCGTCGGCGCGTAGCCGGCACGGACCTTTTCGATCGCCTCGTCGTTGTCGGCGTAGAACAGAAACTCCGGCGAGGCGCCATAGGCCTCCGTATAGGCGCCGTGCATCTCCGGTACGTCGTAGCCGGACCAGGTGAAGACCTGGATCGTCGGTTCCGCATGAGCGGCGTTCTTGATCACCGGCATCGAGACGGTCACCAGACCGACCGAAGCCAGGACCTTGCTGATGTCGCGGCGGGTCAGCGAACCCGACGCCAGGCGGTCTTTAAACTCGGAAAGTTCCATCCTCATCACGGCAGCCTCCTTGTTGGGTTTTAGGCGGCCGTCACCGGCGGCGGTGGCGACCGCAGGGACGCAGTCTGGACCCCGCAGATGACATGTAAAGGATCTTGCCGAATCGCGCGTTTCGTGGCGGGCCTGGATCTCAGTCCAAATTTTGGCTGGACGTTCAGCCAATCCACATGATACGCTTCAATCGTCTTAAAAACTCCCATTTCCGAGACGAAACGCCATGAACGACACCGCCCGCGACCGCAAAGATGAACGTCGCCAGCAACTGATCGACGCGACCGTGCGCGCCATCAGCAAGCAGGGTTACGCCCGCACGACGTTGAGTGATGTGTCGCGCGAATCCGGATTGTCGCGCGGCATCGTCGGTTTCTATTTCGACAGCAAGGACGATCTGTTCCTGGAGACCATGCGGTATCTTGCCGACGGCTACGTCACCATCTGGCAGACGCGGCTGGCGGCTGCCGGCGACGATCCGGCGGCGCGGGTGATGGCGCTGGTCGACGCCGATCTCGATCCGCGCAACTGGACGCTGGATCGCACCGCGGCCTGGGTCGCGTTCCTGGCAGAGGCGAAGGGCCGCGAAACCTATCGCGCCTTGTGCGGCGCGACAGACGAGCGCTTCCAGGATGAGCTGACGACACAGATCGCCGCGCTGATCGACGCGCGCGGGCTGGACCATCTGGACGCCACGCGCATCGCCCGCACGGTGAGCGCTCTGCAGCAGGGCTTCCAGTACGACGTCCTGT